>CATJPU010000185.1 GCA_949742505.1 uncultured Lachnospiraceae bacterium
AGTATTATGATCGAATTTTTTTAATATCTTCATTGTATCTTCCTCCCTTTATACTTTTTGATTCTGTTCAACCGCTTTTGCTTTCAGCGATGTAATCGAAGTACCGATTACGATTACCGCGCCTACAACAAAGGTCTGCCAATAGGTAGGTACGCCCAGCATAATCAGGTTGTTCTGAATCAATGCAATCAGAATAACTCCGAGAATTGTACCGGATACAGAACCATGTCCGCCGGTGATGCGTGTTCCGCCTACAACTACCGCCGCAATAATCATCATTTCGCTTCCCATTAAGTTCAGCGGGTTTGCACTGTCGCAAAGGATACAGTAAATCATACCTGCAATCCCTGCCATTACTCCTGAGAAAATATAAACAATAAACTGCAGCCTGATCACATTAAATCCCGCAATACGCGCCGCGTTCTGATCTCCGCCAATGGCAAAGATTCCTCTTCCCAGCATGGTATGGCGAAGAATCAAATGTACCGCAATACACAAAATAATGGGTACAAGAATAAATACCGTCAGAGAATATGTAGCGCCGCTGGCATTGGTATAATTTAAGATAAATATCTTACTCAGCGCACTGACAGACTCCGGGATTCTGGATATCTCCCTTGTTCCAAAAAAGGTAAGAAGCCCGCCGCTTGTCATACTGCTGACGCCGAGGGTTGCAATCAACGGCGGAATCTTCAAAATCGCAACCAAAACCGCATTTACAACTCCAACTGCCAAACCGATTGCCGCTGCAAAGAGGAATGCCAGAAATACGTTATCAATCTCTGCATCCTTCATAACCTTCACCGGAATATAAAGCGCCGCGCACGCAACCGCCGGAAATGAAACATCAATACCGCCGGAAATAATTACCACCATTTCACAGATTGCAAAGCACAGCGTTACAAGCAGCGCCCTGCTCAGAGTAATGACGGTAGAAAAATCAAAGAATGCAGAATTTTTCATACCGATTGCCAAAGAAAGAATGGCAATAATATAAATGATAAACATCTGATTAGAAGTCAATACTTCTTTCCATTTTACTGATTTCATTATTGCTCGCCTCCCTCTTCACTGAACATGCCGTACAGCTTGTTCTCATTTACGGCTCCGTCTGCCTGATCCAGATGCGCTACCGCCTGTCCGTTTCTCATAACGATAATCTTATTGCAATTCTGTACCAGCTCGGATAAATCGTCAGAAATAACAATAACTCCTACGCCTTCCTTTGCAAGCTCATGCAGAATTTCAAAAATCTCACTCTTTGAACCAATGTCAACGCCTACTGTAGGTCCGTTCAGCACGATTAGCTGCGGGTCAGTATTCAGCCATTTCGCAATAACTACTTTCTGCGCGTTACCGCCTGACAGTGTGCGAATCGGCACTAAGTCATTCGCCGTTACAACCGCAACCTTATCAATCCACATCTGTGTATCATCAGCAATCTGCTTGTGATCCAGCTTGCCCTTTTTAAAATACTTACCGATGGAAGCCGCAACCATATTATCGCGGATGCTTCTCTCTAAGAACAGTCCCTGTGTCAGACGATCCTCCGGCACGTAAGCAATCCGGTTTGAAACTGCGTCTTCAATTCCTTTGATCTTCACCTCGTTACCGTTCAGAACAATTCTTCCCTCTTCCGCCGGAGCAATACCGAATATCGCATCGCCAATCTCACTTCGGCCGGAACCAAGAAGTCCGGTAACCCCAAGTACGTCTCCTTTGTTTATCGTAAAGGAAACATTTTCAAAAGCACCTTTTCTGCTTAAATTTTCAACCATTAATACCACATCCTGACTTATCTTTTCCGGATGATAGGTAGTTTCTACAATATCGTGGCCGGTAAGATCCCTGATAAATCTTGCCCTGTCATACTCGCTGATATCTCCGCTGGACACATACTCGCCATTTCTGATAATTGTAAGCTTATCCGCAATCTCGTAAATCTCATCCAGCTTATGATTTACGATCATAATTGCTATTCCCTTTTCTTTTAGCCTGCGGATAATCTGGAACAGATTCTCTACTTCCTTTTTTGTCAGAGCTGTTGTAGGCTCATCAAGAATCAAAAATTTCGCGTCATTTATAATTGCGCGGCAAATTGCAACCATCTGTTTATTTGCTACTGTCAGCCTCTCTACCAGAATATCCGGGTCCATATTAGCTCCGACCTGTTTCATCGCATCTATGGCCAGTTCTTTGGCTCTCTTCCAGTTCATGACCTTTGCTCCGGTCATAAGTGAATTATTCATGGCTATATTTTCAGCCACAGTAAGATTTGGAAAAACCGCAAAATCCTGATATATTACCTGGATACCGGCACGAATCGCATCAATTGGCTTCAGCTTTTCAACTTTCTTTCCGTCCAGAATGTACTCTCCTGAATCTGCGTCATGGGCTCCGGAAATAACTTTAATCAGCGTTGATTTTCCACAGCCGTTCTCACCTGCAAGACACAGAACCTCTCCCTTTCGTATTTCAAGATTCACACCCTTTAAGGCCTTAACGCCGCCAAATGATTTCTTAATATTCTCCAGTTTCAGAAATACTTCTGCCATGTCGAATCCCTCATTTCTTTTTAATAAAGCCCCATAG
>CATJPU010000186.1 GCA_949742505.1 uncultured Lachnospiraceae bacterium
AAGATAATATCAGAAAGACAACAGATTAGATAGCGAAAGATCGTGCACCAGTTTCATGACGCATTGGTGCCTTTCGCAGAAAGGCGGATTATACAAATGAATGAAAACCATGGAACACAGAATGTGCAGTATAAGCGCGTGTCTGCAAGGGAAAAGTACTGCTTTGGTATCGGGGCTATTGGAAAAGATGCCATTGTGAATCTGGTCGGTTCTTTTTTGATGCTGTATTTGACAGATACTTTGTATCTGGCTCCAGCTTTTGTGGGTGTGCTGTTTTTTGTAGCGCGTATATGGGATGCAGTGAACGACCCTGTTATGGGTATGATTGTAGATAATACAAGGACAAAATACGGCAAATTCCGTATCTGGCTGATTGTTGGAACGCTGTTAAATTCGGTTGTATTTATTTTATTGTTTACAAGCTGCGGTTTAAGGGGAACGGCGTTATACGCGTATGTATCTGTTATGTACATATTATACGGTATGACTTACACAATCATGGATGTTCCATACTGGTCATGGCTTCCGAACCTGACCAACGATCCTCATGAAAGAGAGAAGGTTTCCGTTATTCCCCGTTTCTTTGCCAGTCTTGCAGGATTTTCTGTGGCGACATTCGGTCTCTATATTATCAATGGATTCAACCGGATGGCGGGAAATGACAATCTTTATGCGGAACAGGGTTACACCATGTTTGCAGCGGCAATTGCAGTTGTTTTCATCATTACAATTGGTATTACGGTAACGAATGTAAAAGAAGAGTCTACATTAAAGGCTTCTGTTAAGAAGACCAGCTTAAAGCAGGCGATACAGGTAATTGTAAAGAATGACCAGCTTCTGGCATTTATCGGGCTTTTACTTACCTTTAACTTAAGCACCCAGATTGCGAAGGGATTTGCAGTGTATTACTTTAAAAACGTCTGCGGAAATGAATACCTGTATTCTATCTTTGGATTTGCGATTATCGCGGAGATGTTGGGTCTGGTGTGTTTCCCGAAGGTTGCGGAGAAGCTGAGCCGGGAGCGGGTATACCAGATTGCCTGCGGGCTGGTTGTTGTTGGACTCGGCGCCCTTGGCGCAATGGGATTTGTTGCGCCTGGAAGCAAGGCGGTGGTTATTATCTGCTGCGGATTGATGTTTTTTGGCTCTGGGCTGTCGCTGGGCGTAACCACTTGTTGTATGGCGGATGTGATTGACTATGGCGAGGTGAAGTTCGGTATGCGGAATGAGAGTGTTACCTGTTCTGCGCAGACTTTCCTCATGAAAGCAGCCATGGCGGCGGCAGGCGGATTGACGGGTATCGGACTCCAGATTGTAGGTTATAATGCAAAGGCGGCCGCTCAGAGCGGGGGTACGATTATGGGAATCCGGTTCCTGATGATTATTATGCCGGTAGCGCTTGCGGTAATCAGCTTCCTTATCTATAAGAAATTCTATACGCTGAAGGGCGCTAAGATGGAAGAGGTTACCCGCAAGGTAAATGCAATCCATGTAGCGCAGGAAGCGGCAGAAAAATATCGTATATAATTGTGTGGATCCCCGGTACATCTTTGCAGTGTTCCTGCGAAGACTGGCGCATTGGCGATTCCTACAGTAATGTGCGATAATTACTTGTAATTTAGAAATGCAAGAAGCAGGAGAGGTTAGCTATGAGTATCTTATTTTACGAAAATACGAAGACATTTCACTTATGCAACAAGGAAATCAGCTATATTATGAGCGTTCTTCCAAATGGCCATATGGGACAGCTTTATTTTGGAAAGAAGGTTAGTGAACGGGAAGATTATTCTTACTTATATGAGACTGCGTTTCGTCCTATGACTTCCTATGTGTTTGAGGGAGACTGTTCTTTGTCTTTAGAGCATGTTCGGCAGGAGTATGGCGTGTATGGAACGACAGACTTCCGCCGTCCGGCTATTGAGATTTTGCAGTCTAACGGAAGCCGGATATGTGACTTTCAATATCAGGGGCATCAGATTGGGAAAGGGAAGCCGAAGCTTGCCGGACTTCCTGCTACCTATACAGAGAGTGACGAAGAAGCAGAGACGTTGTGCGTGACGCTGAAAGATTCGCTGACCGGAGTGAAAGTGGAGTTATTATATACGATTTTCTCCAAGGGCGGTATTCTTGCCAGAAGTGCGAGAGTTACGAATCAGGGAGCAGAGGCGGTTCATCTGACTACTGCCATGAGTTTGTGTCTGGATTTGCCGGATTGCAATTATGAGTGGCTGCAGTTTTCCGGGGCATGGGCAAGAGAACGGCATTTGAAAGTACGGAAATTAGAGCAGGGTATCCAGGCGGTGGACAGCCGCCGGGGTAATTCCTCCCATGAGCATAATCCTTTTATTGTATTAAAGCGGCCGGAAACATGCGAGAGTCAGGGGGAGGCCATCGGATTCAGTCTGATATACAGCGGCAATTTTCTTGCGCAGGCAGAGGTGGATACGCATGATATGACGAGGGTTTTGATGGGGATTCATCCCATGGGTTTTGACTGGAAATTAGAGATAGGAGAGAGCTTCCAGACGCCGGAGGCAGTAATGGTCTATTCAGAGCGGGGACTAAACGGTATGAGTCAGACGTTCCACCGCTTATATCAGAGGAGACTTGCCAGAGGCTATTGGCGGGACAGGGGACGACCGATTCTGAATAATAACTGGGAGGCGACTTACTTTGATTTTACGGAGGACCGCCTGGTGGAGATTGCCAGCAAGGCGAAAGAATGCGGCGTAGAACTATTTGTGCTGGACGACGGTTGGTTTGGAGAGAGAAATAATGACCATGCAGGTCTGGGAGACTGGGTTGCCAATCCTGAGCGTCTTTCTAACGGCATTACGGGACTGGCGGAGCGGATTGAGGAGCTCGGTATGAAATTCGGACTCTGGTTTGAGCCGGAGATGGTTAATAAAGATTCGGATTTGTATCGGAAGCATCCTGACTGGATACTGTCTACGCCGGGAAGAAGCGCTTCCCATGGAAGAAATCAGTATGTGCTGGATTTCTCCCGGAAGGAAGTTGTGGACTGCATCTATGAGATGATGGCGAAGATTTTAAGGGAGGCTAAGGTATCTTATATTAAATGGGATATGAACCGCAGCATAACAGAGTGCTATTCCGGGGCTCTGCCGCCGGAGCGGCAGGGAGAGGTGTTCCACCGCTATATTCTGGGTGTGTATAATCTCTACGAGCGCTTAAATACGAATTTTCCACAGGTACTTTTTGAGTCCTGCGCAAGCGGCGGGGGACGGTTTGACCCGGGAATCCTGTATTATGCGCCCCAGGGGTGGGCAAGCGATGATTCTGACGCGGTGGAGCGTTTGAAGATTCAGTATGGAACCTCTTTCTGTTATCCAATCAGCAGTATCGGAAGTCATGTATCGGTAACCCCGAATCATCAGGTATTCCGCAATACGCCGCTTCGCACCAGAGCAAATGTGGCATATTTCGGAACGTTCGGATATGAGCTGGATTTGAATAAGCTGACTGAAGAAGAGCAGGAAATGGTAAAGGCGCAGATTGCATTTATGAAAGAGTATAGAGAGCTGCTGCAATTCGGTACATTCTATAGGATTACAAGTCCCTTTGAGGGCAATATCACCTGCTGGATGGTAGTCAGTGAAGATCAGACAGATGCAATCGTGGGATGGTATCGTACTTTAAACCATGTTAATATGCCGTATACAAGAGTAAGACTGCAGGGCCTGAAACCGGAATTTTGTTATGAGAACCAGGAGACGGGGAAGAAATATTTTGGAGACGAGCTGATGAATATCGGACTGATTACCTCCGACGGTATGTGCGGGCAGGTGGGGGAAGATAACGGCGAATACGGAGATTTTGATTCCAGACTGTACGTATTCAAAGCATGTACAAATTTATCTAAGGGAGATAGTATCGGCGATGAAAACAGATAAAAATCTATTTGCAAAACGCTGCGTAATGATGCTTGTAGGGATTCTTTTTATTGGGATTTGCGTAGGCGCTTTTCGGCTTAGCGCCTTTGGAGTGGATGCATTTACCTGTATGAATTTAGGAATCAGCGGATTTCTCCACATGTCTTTCGGTACATGGCAGCTTATCATGAATGCGGCGATTCTGGTAGTGGTATTCTTTACAGTGCGCCATTGTATCGGGGCCGGAACGATAGTTAATATGGTAGGAGTTGGATATATGGCGGATTTCATCTGCTGGTTGTTTCAGGAAGCGCTGGAGGTGAATATGACGCTGCCCCTGCGGATTCTGGCGCTTTTAATCGGCAGCTTGTTTGCCGGAATGGGAGTTGCATTCTATATGGCGGCGGAGATGGGAATCGCGCCTTATGACAGCGTGGCGCTGATTATCGAAAAGGGTACGAAAGGAAAGATTAAATTCCAGTACGCCCGGGTGCTTAGCGATATTACAGTGGTAATCGTGGGTGTGGTTTTCTGTCTGCTGTCCGGCGGTAATCTGTGGCTGATTATCGGAATCGGAACGATTTGTAACGCATTATTTAACGGTCCTTTAATTCAGTTTTTTAAAGTACACGTGGCGGAGCCTCTTCTAACAAAATAAAATATTCTAAGAAATCAACAGTTCACCCGTCGCCCACTCCGGCCTGCATCCTATGCCGCAGTTTGCAGGCCGGAGTAGGAGACGGGTGAACTGTTACGCCATATTACAAGTGCTGTTTTTCGTTCAGATTGTCTTTCCGCCGGTCAGGCGGTATAATGAACTATATGACAGGGTGAATAGATTGAAAAATGGCGGAAAGGACGGAGTCCGATTATGATGTATGATTGTTTGATTATAGATGATGAGAAATTGCTTGCCGATAGTACGGCGGAATATTTTAATCTATTTGGGGTGAAAACGGCGGTTGTGTATGGAGTATCGGAATGCCGGGAATTTTTCAGGGAGAATACAGCCGGGTTGTTGCTGCTTGATATTAATCTGGGAGATGGAAGCGGTTTTGAGCTATGCAGAGAGATTAGAAAGAATCTGGATGTTCCTATCTTGTTTATCTCTGCCCGGACAAGTGACGACGACCAGATTGCCGCGCTGCATATCGGAGGCGACGATTATATTCAGAAGCCTTATTCACTGGGGGTTCTGCTTGCTAAGGTAAAGGTGGTCCAAAAGCGCTTTGGACAGAAGCCGGACAGACAGAATGCAGAGAATCAGTTTGAAAAATATTCTGACGGCAGACTGACAGTAGATTTCGGCGCAAAGCAGGTATTTGTGGTGGATAGTCCCGTTAGGCTGACCTCGCTGGAATTTAAACTGTTGGCTTATCTGATTCAGAATGAAAACAGAGTGGTTTCAAAACAGGAGTTGTTCGAGAAGGTCTGGGAGGATAAATTTACCGGAGACGGAACTCTGAACGTGCATATTCGTAAAATAAGACAGGCAATTGAGCGCGCTCCGGGCAGGCCGGAATATATTCTTACAGTATGGGGCGACGGTTACCGATTCAGCGGGGAAAGATAATGAGAAAACAGACGATTGTAATCAGTCTTATTGCCAGCTTTGCAGTGGAACTAACCGCACTGCTTTTATTTATGTTTCAGAATACAGACGTCCCGCAAGATGCGGTCCAGGTAAATGAAATCGTACATTTGACGCAGGCGGATTGGAATCAAATGGAGAACTATAAGAATCCGACAGAGCTTGATTATGTTGTGCTTGACCGGACGGGCGGCGTTGTGTTCCGGACGAAAGAAGGGTTAAGCGAAAGTGTCAATGAGGCTGTTATTCACAGAGATACTATGATAGATATATATGTGGGAGATTTGACTGTTGGAAAGTTAATTATATATAATGACAGCCCGCAGATAGTGAAAGACTGGAAACAGACAGTGATGATTATACTGGCGGCGGCGACGATTGTCCAGGGCGGCATCTGTATCGGATATATGGGTTATTTGAATCGAAGAATCATAAAGCCGTTTCATAAACTGGAAGGGTTTGCAGAGCGCATCGCAGGAGGGAATCTTGATATTCCTCTTGAAATGGATAGGGATAATGTGTTTGGGGCGTTTACCGAAGGCTTTGATATTATGCGCTCGGAGCTAAAGAAGGCGAGACTTGCCGAGGCGAAGGCAAATGCGGAGAAGAAGGAACTGGTGGCGAGACTTTCCCACGATATTAAAACGCCGGTTGCAAGCATTAAGGCTGCTTCGGAAGTGGGGGCGGCGATTGCGGATAATGAGAGGCAGAAGGATAATTATAGACAGATTATCCGTAAGGCAGATCAGATTAACGCTCTGATTACGGATTTATTTACAGCGGCTTTGGAGGAACTAAAGCAGTTACCGGTGACGCCGATGGAGTTAGGGAGCTGGGAGCTGGAAATTTTGCTTGAAAATGCGGACTATCTGCACCGGGCGGCGATACCCGGGATTCCAGAGTGTATGATATATGCAGACAGACTTCGTCTTCAGCAGGTATTTGACAATATATTTGCAAATTCTTATAAATATGCGGATACGGACGTTGCTATTGGTGCTGATATTCGGGACGGATATTTGAGAGTCAGTATCGAAGATTATGGAGGGGGAGTAGGAGAAGAGGAGCTGCCTTATTTAAAAGAGAAATTCAGAAGGGGGAATAATTCGGGAAATGCAGAGGGGGCGGGATTGGGATTATACATATCAGATTATTTCATGAGAGAAATGAAAGGGGAACTGGATGTTCAGAATGGGACGGAAGGACTGAAGGTGACACTGCGGCTGCGTATTATTTAAGAGATATTTAAGGATTGCATAAAGACAGTTAAGAATTGCAGAAGTAGAATAAATGCTGTAAAAAATGAAAAAGAAGAGGAGAAACGGCATGGGAGAGATTGTGTTAAAAACGGAAAATTTGAGCAAGTCGTTTTCCAGCGGAGGCGCTTTACAGCATGTATTGAAGAATATTAGCTTAGAGTTATATCAGGGGGATTTTACTGTAATTATGGGGGCCAGCGGCGCTGGTAAGTCCACGCTGCTGTATGCGCTTTCGGGGATGGATACGCCGTCGCTTGGGAAAATAGCATTCGGGGAACAGGTGATTTCTGACTTCAATCAGGATGAGCTTGCGCTGTTCCGGCGCCGTCACTGTGGATTTGTATTTCAGCAGATTTATCTGATTGACGGAATGTCGGTTATGGATAATGTACTGGCGGCCGGGCTGCTGGTAAATAAGGATAAGAAAGCTGTCGTGAGAAAGGCGGAGGAGCTGTTTGACGCAGTGGGAATTTCGGAAGAGATTCGGAAGAAATTTCCGGCGCAGATTTCCGGCGGGGAAGCTCAGAGAGCAGGGATTGTCCGGGGACTGATGAACAGTCCGGAAATCCTCTTTGCCGACGAACCTACAGGCGCGTTAAATTCCAAAACAGGTTTTGACGTACTGAATGTTCTGAGTAAATTTAACGAACAGGGACAAAGCGTTGTTATGGTGACTCACGATATGCGCTCTGCCAGACGGGGGAACCGTATTCTGTATCTGAAGGACGGCGTTATTCTGGGAGAGTGTGATTTGGGCCGGTATGTTCATGAAGATCAGGCCAGACAGGAAAAGCTTGCAGGATTTCTTGCGGAAATGGGGTGGTAATGATGAAGGAAAGTTTACTTCTTGTACATTCCAATCTGCGGAAGGCAAAGGGGCAGATGGTATCCATTGCTGTACTCGTACTGCTTTCTTCGCTGATGCTGAATCTGTGGCTGATGCTTTCCACAGATTATAAGCAGAACTTTGAGCGGGTGCACACCAGGCTTCACGCAGGGCATGTGACTCTGGCAGTGGATGATAACAGCAATGAAATGCGGGATTTTCTTACTGAAATGAATAAAAAGGACAGCCGTATGGAGGAAATCTCCCTGACGCCTGCCATGCATATGGTTAGCTCATTTTCGTATAATGGCGGAGAGATTCATTCGGAGTTTGTATTTCTTGAGAAGGATACGGCGTTCGGCCGCCCGGTCGGACGGGCCGAGATGGTAGAAGACAGCAGTTATACAAGTGGAATTTACCTGCCTGTTCTATATAAATCGGAGGATATAGACGTTGGAAAAGAGGTAGAGATGCTGGTTGGCAGCAGGAAGATATCTTACATTGTCTGTGGATTTTTCAATAGCGTTATGGCAGGCTCGCATAATTGCTCCATATGTGAGGCGGTTCTGACAGAAGATAAGTATCAGGAGTTGGAAGAATCCGGCTGTGCGCCGGAAGCGGCGCTGTGCGCAGTGCGTCTGAAGGATAAGTCGGAAAGTGAAGATTATGAGGCTATGTTAAAGAATGCAGTATCGGAACGGTATCCCCATGTCCGGATGGTGAGCAATTCCTATGCGCTGGTTTCCCAGTCCCGGTATATCTCTCAGATGGTGTGCTCCGGTCTTTTGAGTGCGATGGCCTTTTTTGTTCTGCTGATTGCGCTGGTGGTAATCGCATCGAATATTATCCACTATATCGGGGAGAATATGAAGAATCTGGGCGCGTTAAAAGCAATCGGTTATAGAAGCCGTCAGCTAACTGGAGCGCTCTTACTGCAGTTTGCCGGAGCTGCTGTAACAGCGGCTCTGGCAGGGGCCGGTCTTTCTTACTGTCTGTTTCCTTCTCTGAATGAAATGATGGTTTCTCAGACAGGTATTCCTTATCCGGTCCGGTTTCTGCCGCTGCCGTTTCTTGTTTCAGTTGGAATCCTGGGAGGGTCGGTGTCTGCGGTGGTTTGTGTATCTTCGCGCAGGTTGAAAAGGATTGAACCGGTTACGGCGTTCCGGCAGGGTGTGCAGACACATAATTTCCGCCGGAACAGGGTTCCCCTTGCTGAAACGAGGGTTTCCCTTATTCCTGCCCTGGCGTTGAAAACGGCCTTATCCAATGTAAAGCATAATGCAATTATCTGTATTACGATGCTGGTTCTTTCCCTGTTTGTTGTATTTTCCGGATTGATGACGGAGAATATGATTGTGAATATGGAGCCGTTCATAAAGCTGATTGTAGGTGAAACTGCCGATAGCTGCATGAACGTGAACGGGAAGAAGGAGGAAGAATTTCTGCGGGAAATGAACCTTGATAGCCGGGTAGAGAAGATTTATCTGTATCATCAGACAGAAGTACGGCACGTAGACGGAATCAGTCTTATGGCGACGGTTTGCGATGATTTTACAAAGGTAAATAATCAGGAGGGCGTATTTGAAGGGCGCTTCCCCAAATATGACAATGAAATCGCGGTTGCGGCGAAATATGCCGGAGAACAGAATTTGAAGGCGGGAGATGAGATTACTGTGACGGCGGACGGAAAAGAAGCGGCGTATATTATAACGGGATTTACCCAGACCAGCAATAATCTTGGCAAGGATTGTCTGCTTACGCGGGAAGGTTATGAGCGGATGGGAGAACTGCAGAATGCAAGTTATTATCTGAACCTGGAGGAAGGAGTCGATGTTGATGAGTTTCATAGGGAAATGAAGAATCGGTTTGGGAGTGAAATGAATACGGTTGTCAATGTGGGCGCGGCGGTTGCCGGAGGGGTTTCGGTATACATGAGGCTGATGAAGGCGATTGTGGCGGCGGTTCTTCTGCTGAGCGCGCTTATTATCACATTCGTTCTCTACCTGCTGGTCCGCACCATGCTTGGAAACCGGAGGAGAGATTACGGAATCCTGAAAGCGCTGGGGTTCACGACCGGGCAGCTTATCCTGCAGACGGCGTTTTACTTCATGCCGGCAGTTGTGATTTCGACGATTACAGGTATCGTCCTGTGTAGCTTTATCATCAATCCGCTGACGGGATTGTTCCTGCGGGGGATTGGCATTGTAAAATGTACGTTTACAGTACCGGTAAGTTTTGCGGCGGCAGGGGGAGCGGGGCTGATTGTATTTGCATTTGCGGCAGCGTGTCTAATGTCTTTGCAGATTCGCAGGATTACGCCGAAAACATTGTTGTTTTAGTGAAAAAAGGGTAAAATATACGACTGAGGGGAAGTGAGAACAGGATGGTTATTCAGATTGTGGAGGATGATCGCGGGCTGAGGGAAGGGATAGCCCTTGCCCTCAGGGAGCCGGAGATAAGATTTGTGCAGAGCGGGAGTGTGGAATCGGCGAAGTATGATTTTGAGCACAATCCGGCGGATTTGATTATACTGGATATCAATCTGCCGGACGGCAGCGGATATGATTACCTGAAATGGGTGAGGGGACGAAGTCAAGCGCCGGTGCTGGTGCTCACAGTGAATGACATGGAGATGGACGAGGTGACAGGGCTGAACCTGGGAGCAGACGATTATATGACCAAACCCTTTAGCCTAGCTGTGCTTCGGGCAAGAATACAGGCGCTCCTAAGGCGTGCGGGAGAGCTGGAAGATACGTATGAGCAGGAAGGATTCAGCTTTGATTTCGGGCAGCTTATCTTTCGCAGAGACGGCAGGGAACTGAGTCTGAGCGTGAATGAGCAGCGGCTGTTAAAGCTTCTGGTAGACAACCGGGGCAGAATCATGACGAGAAGCGCGCTGACGGACCGGCTGTGGTGCGACGGCGGAGAGTATGTGGACGAGAATACCCTTTCTGTTACGGTAAACCGCCTGCGGAGCAAATTAGAGGATGGGAAAACAGGAGTTTCTTATATACAGACGATATACGGACAGGGGTATATGTGGAAGAGGGAAGGATGAGAGTGGTAAGAAGAAAGACGCTGGAACGGCTCGAAGGGATGTTAGAAGATGCGGCAGAGGGAACTTTCCGGGAGTCGGATTATGACGAATCTGTACTGTCAAGGATAGAGAGTAAATGGAAGCAGTTCCTGGGAGCTTCCGTATTGTCAGCAGAGAGGTTAGAGCAGGAGAAGAATCATGTAAAAGAGCTGATATCAGATATTTCCCATCAGACCAAAACGCCGATGGCCAATATCCGCCTGTATGCAGAACTTTTGGGAGAACGCATGGAAGACGGCGAAGATAAAAGGCTTCTGGATGAGATTAAAATGCAGACAGAGAAGCTGGAGTTTCTGATTCAGGCGCTGACGAAGCTGTCGCGTCTGGAGACGGATGTGGTGGAAGTGAAGCCGCAGTATCAGGAATTGTCAGGACTTCTGTCCGGGACCTTATCGGATATCCGGTCCAGGGCGGAGAAAAAGGAAATAGATTTACGCTGTCTGTATCAGGGAGGAGTGTCCTGCTGGTATGACAGAAAATGGACGAAAGAAGCGCTTGGGAATGTGGTGGACAATGCTGTAAAATATTCCCCTTCCGGCAGCAGTGTACAGATATCTGTTACAGATTATGAGATGTATGTAGCGGTTTCGGTGAAAGACTGGGGAATCGGAATCCGGGAAGAGGATACGGCGAAGATTTTCAGGCGGTTTTACCGGGCGGGAGAACTGCAGCAGGAAGAAGGCGCAGGTATCGGATTATATCTCGCCAGAGAGATATTAAGGAGGGAGAACGGATATATCAAGGTAAAATCGGAAGTGGGAAACGGAGCGGAATTTGTGATTTATCTTCCGAAAAACGGCTGATGATTCTTACAGGAATGTTAGATTTTGGAAAGAGTGTAGTAAGAACAGCGGCGTATACTTTAACCTGTCATAATTAGTTGAAGGGAGACAGGAGATGAAGATATTACAGACGCATAACCTGAAGAAGTATTATGGAACGGGGGAGAATCAGGTGAAGGCTCTGGACGGTGTGAGCCTGACGGTGGAGCGGGGAGAATTTCTTGCGGTTGTGGGGACCAGCGGAAGCGGGAAATCTACGCTTCTTCATATGCTGGGGGGACTGGACAGACCGACTTCCGGGAAAGTGATTGTGGATGATAAGGATATTTCTTCTCTTAAGAAAGACGCGCTGTGTATTTTCCGGAGAAGGAAGATAGGTTTTGTATTTCAAAGCTATAATCTGGTGCCTGTTCTGAATGTTTATGAGAATATTGTGCTGCCGGTCGAGCTTGACGGCAATCAGGCGGATCGGCTGTATGTGGATAGGATAGTGCAGATTCTGGGGCTTGAGGAGAAGCTTCACAGTCTTCCAAGTCAGCTCTCCGGAGGACAGCAGCAGAGGGTTGCCATTGCGAGAGCTCTTGCTTCCAGGCCGTCTATTCTGCTTGCGGACGAGCCGACCGGGAATCTGGATTCAAGGACCAGTCAGGATGTTCTGGGGCTGCTGAAAGCGACCGGGGAGAGATTCGGCCAGACGATTGTGATGATTACTCATAATGAAGAGATTGCACAGATGGCGGACCGGATTCTCAGGATTGAAGACGGCAAAATTGTAGAAGGCGGTGACGGGGATGTATAGAGTAAAGAACCGCCGCGTATTGAACCGGATTGCCGATAAGACCAGAAAGGCGGCGAAGGAGAGGAATCTGATAGCGGTTTTTGCTATTGCGCTGACAACCGTTCTTTTTACTTCGGTGTTTACGATAGGAGGAAGTATTGCCGCAAAACAGCAGGAAGCGACGATGCGCCAGATAGGAGGAAGCGCGCATGCCGGATATAAATATTTGACAAGAGAAGAATATGAGAGGGTAAAGAAGGATAAGAAAATCAGAGAGATTTCCTGCCGAATTGCGGTGGGAGACGCAGTCAATCAGGAACTGTTAAAGCTTAGGACGGAAGTGGGGTACTACGAGGAACTGGATGCGAAATGGTCATTTTGCTATCCGGAAACGGGGCGTATGCCGGTAGAGGAAGATGAGATTGCAACCAGTGATTTGGTACTTAAGAAACTGGGGATTCGATGTGTTCTGGGAGCGGAAGTCCCTCTTGAAATAAAGATAGGAACGGATACGGTCAGGAAGACATTTACTTTGTGCGGTTATTTTCGTGGAGACTCGATTGCGCAGTCACAGATTGCGCTGGTATCGAAACAATATGTGGATAAGGCAGTGCCTGCCCCGGCTGAATCGGCGATGGAAACGGGGATTGACGCGTCTGGATACGCGGGCAGGATTATGGCGGATTTTAATTTTGCATCTGGTTTCCGGCTTCGTAAGCAGGTGGAAGAATTAAGCAGACGCTGCGGTTTCCCGGAGAACACGAATGTAGGAATTAACTGGGCGTATCTGGGAGGACAGATGGATACAGGAACGCTGCTTCTGGCGCTGGCTATGCTTGCGGTTATACTGGTATCGGGATATCTGATTATTTACAATATCTTTTATATCAATGTGTATCATGATATCCGGTATTATGGTTTGCTGAAGACGATAGGTACAACAGAAAGACAGCTTCGGAAGATTGTGCGCAGACAGGCATATATGCTGTCTGCATTTGGAATTTTTATCGGCCTGATACTTGGAATCCTGGTGGGAAAGATCCTGCTTCCGGTGGTGATGAGCACACTGGCTTTCGGGGGAACGACAGATACGGAAGCGGAACTGAATGTGTGGATTTTTGCGGGTTCTGCAGCATTTTCATTCGTTACGGTGCTGTTAAGCTGTATCCGTCCCTGCAGAATAGCTTCGAGAGTGTCGGAAGTAGAGGCGGTCAGGTATACCGAAGGGCAGAATGAGAAGCAGGTAAAGAGACAGAAGAAGACAAAGAAAATAAAGAGAGTGTCTCTGAGAGAGATGGCACTTCAGAATATAAAGAGAGACCGGAAAAAGGTTATAATTGTAGTGGGTTCCCTTTCTCTGGCTCTGGTGATTCTGAATAGTGTTTATAGTCTGGTACGGGGGTTCGATATGGATAAATTCGTTGCCAGCCGGATAGTCAGTGATTTCTCTGTTGCGGACGCCACATTAGATAACCCTTCTGTCGACGGCAGGGCTGTTGTAAAAGACGGGGTGACGGAAGAATTTCAGAAGGAGCTGCAGAAGAGAGAGGGGGTTGAGGAGACCGGTAATATTTATATGGAACAGAGAGAGCAAAGCTTTACGGATGAATCCTGGCAGCTTTTCGAAGAGCGGATTTTCGGAAATGAAAGAGCCAGAAAGACCCTCGAATGGAAAGCCGGCAGCGAAGATACGGAGTTGATTGAGAGATTTAGGGAAGCCAAACATATTGACGGCAAACTGTATGGAATTGGAAAAATGGTTATGGGAAAGCTTGAAAATACGGAAGGGACTCCTGACTGGGAGAAATTTTCCAGCGGCGATTATGTGATAGTAACCAGATTTGAAACGCTGGAAGAGGAATCCATTGATTTTTTTCTGCCGGGGGAGAAAGTGACGATTACAGACCGGGACGGGAAAGTTCATGAATATGAAGTCCTGGCGGCAGCAGATTTGCCTTATTCCTGTAAATTTCGGAATTACGGGATGTTTGACTGTAATTATATTCTTCCGGAAGATGAATTTCTGAATCTTGTGGGAGAACAGGGCGCTATGAGGACAATATTTGATGTGAAGGAGGGATATGAGGCCGAAACCGAAGAATGGCTTGCAGATTATTGCGAATCGGTGAATCCAGATCTGTGCTATACATCAAAGTCTACAATAGTGAAAGAATTTGAGCAGTTAAAAAGAACGTATGCGGCGGCAGGAAGTTTTATGACACTGGTTCTGGCGGTAATCGGCATACTGAATTTTATCAATACCATGGTAACTTCGGTACTGTCGGGGAAACGGGAATTTGCTATGCTGGAAGCGGTAGGAATGAGCGGAACACAGCTCAGGCGGATGCTGTGCTGGGAAGGCGGATATTATACAGTATTTACCGGTATCTGTGCGCTGGCGCTTAGCAGTATGTTCAGTCTGAGTGTGCTGCGGAAGATAGGGGGGAATTTATTTTTCTTTCACTGGCATTTTACGGTGATGCCGGCGGCGCTCTGTATTCCGATTCTGGGTGTCGTTGCATATGCAGTTCCGGTGCTTTGTTATAGGAATATGAGCAGGGAAAGTGTTGTAGAGAGGATGAGGAGAGCGTAGCAGAGGTATTATTACTGCGGGAGAAACAAGGGGGAGAGAAGATTGTGCTTCTCTCCCTTTAGCAGCTTTCTTCATTTTTGGGGGAAAATAATTCCGCCATAAGTTTTCTTCTGTAGGTTTCGTCCTCAGAGGCTTTTTCTAAATCGCCCAGGCGATTATTGGACATAAGGAATTTTACGAGCGAGAAGGCATTGTGTTCGCCTTTTTCAATGCCCTTTTCGATACCTTTTTTGATGCCTTTTTCGATACCTTTTTCAATTCCCCTGTTTTCAATTTTATCAAGAACTTCACACATTTTTGTATTTCCTCCTTCCATATCGGGACTATATACATCATTAAAGCGATGATCTTTTGTCATTATGGTCATTAACTGCAATAATTCGTGTACATGTCTGATTGTTGTATCTGGGGCGGTGTAGTCATTGTTTTTTCGCATTTGTACAAAATAATCTGCTACAATTTGAAAATCGCTTTGAAACATTTGTACCTGCTCATCATCTAAATAAGCGATTTGAAATAAATTTATCTTATAGTCATTTACATATGGTTTCAAATCTTCCGGAATTGACAGGCGCTCATACAGGGAAGTGGGAGTATTCCACTTCTTGCTGTATCCGAAGTAAAGAACTAAAGTTATAACCGGAAAACGGGGAGCCTTTCTTCCATGTTTTTTCAATTCTTCTTTATCTGTTAAGAGCTGAGCACGATAAGCAGCTCCATCATAACTAAATAAGCGAAGAGGCATATCAATGTCAATATCAGTTTGATTTTCAAAGCCATAAAGCGCGATTCGGACTAATCCGGAACGCCAGTATTTTGCTACGTCCCGTTCTTGTGCGTGAAGTTTTCCATCTGCTTTATAACTGGAATAAGGACTTTCTTCCTGTAAGTCATCTTCTTTGACTAAGAGTTTTCCCTGAAAGAGAAGTACATTAACAATATCAGCAAATACATCGTTATATGCTTCTAAAGTTTTTTCTGCTATGTCTTTTTCAGCCATAAATGTCCTTTCTACAGCATTTAGTTATTATATGTTCCTGTTATCTTTTATTATACAGTATAGCTGGATAATAGCAATAAAAATTTTTACCCTTCGGGCACCCCACTATGGCCATTCGGCCGCTTTAAAAGGTTTAAATAATCTGTTCAATTTTTATCATCTGTGCTGAAGACGCCGTCTATCAGGCAATCATAGGATACCTGAAAAATCTCGGATAAAGCTTTTAGCTCCAGGTCAGTAACATATCGCTTATTTGTCTCGATTCTTGTAATTACATTTTTATCCATATCGTACCCGGCGAGCTGCAGTTTGTAAGCCAGATCTCGCTGGGAATAATCATTTCGTTTGCGCAGTTCAATTAATTGCCGGCTGATTAGGTTCTTCTCGCCGGTTTGGGCCTTTGGTCTTGGCATGATGTATCTTCCTCCATATGTCATTTGCTATTACTTGTCTCACTTTTTGCACCGTTTTTGTTGATTTTACTAATGGATACATGTAAAATTGGTTGTAAAAGTGAGACAAATGTATAAATTTAATCGGATTAAATCTGTGTTAATAATGTACGCATGGATAAAAGTGCATAAACAAGGCGCCTTTAGGACATAATGTTTCGCAATAATAAATTATTGATGAAAAGGAAGGAAGTTATGCATCAGAATGATATTGAGCGCTTTGCATTTTTATATTTGTGCGGGCAGAGGGATAGAGAATTATTGGGTGGAAGAGTGAAGATGACATTTCAGGACTTTGACAGACTGATTTTTATTACGGAGTCTCTGGGGCTGAGTCAAATGAATCTGGAGATATGGAACAGGTTTTCTCCGCAGTTTTTGGAACAGCTGGGGGCAATGGAAAAGCTGTATGAAGAAAATGGTGAAGAGATGGGATTTAGTAATTATGATGAAAATGAAAAGTCTCATGATAAATGGATTGCAGACTTTTGTTACGGGGCTTTGGATGAAGAGGTAAGTAAGTTTTTGTTAGAATTATTTGGAATATTTTATAAAGAGGGCGAAGAAGTCACCTAGTACTCCATCCGGCTAGAAATTGGAGTACTAGAGCGTTTCTGAAAATTCATTCCTACAATCTGATGCAAATTGGGACAGCATCTTGCAGAAAGCAATTTTCAGAAATGCTCTAATGATTTTTCCTGTTACAATTCATACGTCGCCTGTTTTGTTACTGCTCACTCCGTTCACAGTAACATTCGCAAATCCATTTAAAATTGCCTTCGGCAATGGGATTTGTTCACGCCTGAATCTCTTTCTTACGGTCTGCGCAGTGAATGCGCAGACCTGTGAACAGTACCCCTGTTTTGGTCTGCAAATGTAATCTTTTCTAATTTGACAGATAAAATGAGCAGCCGTATAATATAGAAGAAGCTATGTCTGATATACAAGACGATTGATTGGCATAAGGCATCTGTTATATAAAATCCCGGAAGAAAATCAGGCAGGATGAGGAGTAATGGTAAACGCCCGGCATATCTTTTATGGCATTTCTATGTTGGATAAATACAAAAATGTGGGCTGGAAAAAATTCTATTTGATTTATGGAATGTGTGATGAATCGTTTTCAATAAATTGTACGGTAACGCCGCCGCCTGGCATTGACAAAGGGTGGTTTATGTTCTTTGTAACTTTGCTTAACCAGATTTACTGGGTGACTGGCGCGACGCTCGGGGCGCTTTTGGGTTATGTGATACAGTTTGATACGACGGGGATTGAAATTGTTATGACTGCGCTTTTTGTTGTGATGTTCATCAATCAGTGGGAAGACACAAAGGAGCATAAACCGGCTCTTATTGGGGTTGGATGTTCCTTGCTGTGTCTTCTGATTTTCGGAAATGAAAATTTCATTTTACCTGCAATGGCATTGATTATATTATGCTTTATGTTCAATAAAAAAGAGGAAAAAAGGGAGGCGGTACAATGACGGACGTGCAACGAATGATAACTATTTTTGCTGTGGTAATAGGTACTATGCTGACAAGATTTCTCCCGTTCCTTATCTTTCCAGAGGGAAGGAAACCGCCGGAATACATTACATATTTGGGAACGGTACTTCCATATGCTGTAATCGGTCTGTTGGTTGCATATTGTCTCAAAGACGCTGTTTTTTCTTCTTTTCATGGTCTGCCGGAGCTGTGTGCGATTGGGTTTATTGTTATACTGCATAAATGGAAGAAGAACACGCTGTTAAGTATTGCGGCCGGGACCATATTCTATATGGTTTTCATTCAATATATTTTAGAGCGTGTTTGAAATGACGGAGCTTAAGAAGGAGGGGACGAACATGGCGGCAAGAACAGAATTTGAGACCGTTTATCAAGAAATCTTTCCATTTTGGAGCCGGATTGCGGATACAGACAGGGATTATATTTGTCAGAATTCCTATGAGGTTGCTTATTCTAAGGGCATGAATATTCATGACGGCAGTGAATGCTCCGGCGTGATTTTTGTGCGTTCGGGAAGTTTAAGGCTTTATATGATGTCGGATGAGGGGAAGGATATTACACTGTACCGTCTGCACCGCGGGGATATGTGTATGTTATCGGCGTCCTGCGTGTTAGAGTCTATTACCTTCGATGTATTTGTGGGTGTGGAGGAGGACAGCGAGTGTTATGTGATTAGCGGACCGGCGTTTGCAGCGTTTGCGAAGCGTAATCCGGATATTAAAATATTTGCGCTTGAGGCGGCTGTCAGCCGTTTTTCGGACGTTATGTGGGTTATGCAGCAGATTCTTTTTATGAGTATGGATAAGCGTCTGGCTATTTTCTTAGCTGATGAATCGGCAAGGACTGGTTCTGATACGATTAAACTGACACATGGGCAGATTGCCCTTTATATGGGTTCTGCCCGTGAGGTTGTGTCAAGAATGCTGAAATATTTTGCCAATGAAGGAATTGTGAAAGTTTCAAGGGGAGGGATTCAAATCCTTGATAAGAAACGCCTTCGTAAATTGACAATATAGAAAACCTAGAGGGTACGCCGTCGCATGCACTTCGGGTAAGCATGTTTCATCCGGCAAAGTTTATCTTTAAATTTTATTTCAGCATAGCAAGAATTTCGGATTTTGGTCTTGCGCCGGTCGCGCGGTTTACGACGTTGCCGTCTTTCATAGCAATCAGTGTGGGGATACTTAGAACCCGGAATTCCTGGGCAAGCTCAGGCTCCTGATCTACGTTGATTTTGCCTACCAGGTACATAGGATTTTCTTCGGCGATTTCATCAACCAGAGGAGAGACCATGCGGCAGGGACCGCACCAGTCGGCGTAAAAATCCAAAAGCACTGGTTTGCTGCTGTTTTTGACAGAATCGAAATTAGTTTTATTTACAGTAAGTATAGACATAAGCGTTACCTTCCTTTCATTTGCTTCTGTTTTTGTGTTTGTTTCTGGTTATAGTATAGCCTGCGGTAATTGTTATTTCTGTGATGTAATCACATATCTAACGTATGAGAGAGGTGATTTTAATGCTGCGTATAGCGGTTTGTGATGATGATAAGAAGGTTGCTCAAACGAACAGGGAAATCACAGAGGATTGTCTGAAACGATGCGGGAGTATGGGAAAAGTTGAGGTGTATACCGCCAGCAGTAATCTGTTCTGGGATATTACGGAGGACGGTGTTTTTTTTGACTTGATTTTGCTGGATATTGAGATGCCGGAACGAACGGGGATGGAAATTGCGGAGAAGATTAAGCCGTACCTTCCCAATGTGAAAATTATTTTTATTACTTCCCATATCGAATATGCAATAGATGCTTTTGAACTGTCTATTTTTCGCTATGTTCCGAAAAATGACATAGAAAAGCGGCTGGACCCGGCCATTTGCGATGCAGTAAAACTGATTGAGCTGGAAGCGGGAAAAGTTTACACGATTCAGACAAACAGTCGTTTTGAAAAGATTCCCTATAAAGAAATATATTATATCGAACGCGATGGGAAAAATGCCAGTATTACAGCCTGCGGCGGCGTGTCTAAAGTGCGCAAAAGTCTCGGGCAGGTTTATAAGGAATTGGAGGCGGAAGAATTTATTTATATTGACAGAGGATGTATTGTTAATATGATACATATTATGCAGGTGAAAGATGGTATGGCTGTTTTGGAAAATGGAGCGCTGCTTCCGATAAGTCGTTCTCATCTACAGCCGGTAAAAGAACAAATCAATCGTTATTGGGGGATGCATATATGACAGGATGGATGATCTTACTATCAGAGATTGCAGCGGGATGTGCGCGCGCCATTGTTTTTGTATTTCTTATATACAGGCTGTTATCCGCTGACAGACCTGGGAAAAGATGTGTTGCTGTAGTCTCGGCTGGCATTGCTTTCCTTGTGCTTTCTCTGACTGTGCTGAATGTGAATGAATCCGATGTCTGCCGCATTGGAGCGGAGACAGTCTGGCTGGTGATTTGCGCTAGTCGTTTACAGAAAGCAGAAATCAGAATGAGTTTATTTGTGGGGATTTTTTATGAGATTGCCGTTTCGTTCTGGCAATTTCTTTTTTCTTCCTGGCTGGGAGTGTTATTTTCTTCGCCGGATTTTCAGGACTATGAGACCGGATGGGGACAGACTGCAGTCTGGATGCTTCATGGATTTTTAGTTGTTTTGGTATTCTATTATCTAGAGCGGCGGAAAATGACGGGGAAAATAGCTTTTCAATTTGCTTCATCCATTGCCGTAGCGGGCTTTCTGGCCGTTATTACATTGTCAGAGCAAAAAACGCTTGTGATTGCAGAAGATATTCTTGATATGTGGACGGTTTTATCCGTTGTTCTGATGATGTCTGTCTTAATATTCCGCATAAGCCGGCAATACGAGATGGAGAAAGAGCTGGCAGAGCTGAAATCCGAACAGGCGGAATTACTAGAGCGGGATTATCTTACTTTGAATCAGGCTTATGAAGTCAACGCGAAGTTATTTCATGATTTTCATAATCATATCGGGGTGCTGCAGCAGCTTCTTTCCCATCAGAAAATGCAGGAGGCAGAAGAATATTTAAATAGTCTGCAGGCGCCTGTGCGGGAGATGACAGATACCATATGGACTGGGGACGAAACGATAGATTACCTGATTAACAGCAAGGCTTCTAAGGCGAAGTCAGATAAGACAGAGTTTCAGGCACAGGTAGAATTTCCCCGGCATACCAGTATTAGAAGCGCGGATTTGTGCGCAATATTGGGAAATTTCTTAGATAATGCGTTAGAAGCGGCGAGACAGATACCAGAGACGCGGCGGAGATATATCCGGCTGACAATCCGGCGAATCAATCACATGCTGGTCATAAAAGTAGAGAATAGTTTTGAAGGGAATCTTATAAAGGAAGGCGATACGCTTAGAACAACGAAAGCAGAAGGCGGGCTGCATGGCTGGGGATTAAAAAGCGCCCAGGCTGCAGCCGGGAAATATTCCGGCTGCGTACAGACTACCTGCGCTGACGGCGTATTCCGGGCTGTCGCTACATTATCATACTAGTATAGTTCTTTCGCGGACAAAAATCTACCGTTTGCGGACACATCTGCATCGGCCTTCTTTTTCGGTTATGATATAGACACAACAAAGAACAAGCGATTTGAGGAGGTAAGTAGTATGAGACATGTATATATTCGTGGGATTTTAGCTGTAATCTGGCTGGCGGCGGCAATTGTGAGCGGGATATCCGGAAATATTGGAACGGCGGCGCTTTATGTTTTGATGGCGGGTGTGTTTTTGTATTTTGCTTATTCAGCCTGGAAGAAGAACAGGGCCGATAAAGGAGATGAGTAAAATGAGAAATTCTCTCCTGTCGGTTCAGAATCTAAAGGTGTGGTATAACAAAGACAGAGATGTGTTGTCGGAGTTTTCTATTGATTTGAAGTATCATGAGACTGCAGGATTCATTGGGTTAAACGGTGCGGGCAAAACTACGTTTTTTAAAACACTGTCTGGACTATTGCCGACATATCAGGCAGAGGGCATTTATTTTTCGGGTCAGTCTGTAAATTTCCGGGACAGGAATTTCAAGACCCGCCGATATACGGTATTTGCGGAGGATTATTCCTTCCAGTATTTTACATTCTGGGAGTATCTGTCTTATGTATTTCAGGTTTATGAAAAAGAGCAGCCGAATATAGCGGAACTGATACAGGGATTTCATTTTGAAGAGTATACGGATGTTTTGTTGAAAGAGCTTTCCATGGGTAACCGTAAAAAGGCGTTTCTGATTACGGCATTTGCGCTGAAGCCGGAGCTACTGCTTCTTGATGAACCGGTTAACGGATTAGACTTTCAGAGCACAGAATACTTGTATCGGCAGATTAACGGATATAAAGAATACGGAACGGTTTTATTTTCCTCCCATATTCTGGAAAGCGTCACATTAACTTCCGACCGGGTATTTGTCCTGGAAAACGGGAGGATTCGGAGAACATTTGAAGGCGGAGAAATATCCGCGGCAAACATTCGGGAGGCGCTGCATGATGAAAATGATGTTTGATATTTTTGCCAAGCAATTATTTGGTGCAAAATACGAGCGGCTATTGCGTACGCTTTTAATTTATGCGATTGTATTTTGGAGCCTGAATCTTTCAGGTTTGAATGTGGAGATTGCGCCGTTTATTTTATATCTTATGGTTAGTACAGTTACCGCCGGCATTATGTGGCAGGCCCTTTCCTCAGAGGGAAATGCGGCGACGATGCAGCACGTGTATATGCTTCCTTTTGAGCGCCGGAGCTTAATTTTTTCATATGTGGCTGCTCTGGGCGCTTATACTTTTTTGACAAAGACAGCGGCGCTTCTGGCTGTTGTATTTGCGGTATCAGAATGGAGTTTTACAGAGGTTCTGGGGAGTCTCTTCTGTATGGTGAACGCCGTTCTTATGACGGCGGTAGTTTTTTCTATGAGAAAATGCCGGGCTGCGGGATTTTCCTGGGGCGCCGGTGCAACTGCAGGAATTTTATTGTTATGGAATAAGCCATGGTTTATTCCGGCGGCGGCAGTCAATAGCGTCTTGGCATTTCTTCTCTTGTGGAATGCGGACGGAGATGCTTTTATCTTCTCTGGGTGCAAATGCAGAAAAAGGCTAAAGTGTTCTAAACATTATTCGGTATGGCGTTATCTCTTTCGGTATCTAGGCGCTCATAAAAATTATTGCGTCAATACGGTAATTATGTGGTGTGTGGCCTGTGTGCTGCCATTGCTGTTTGGTAAGATAGAAATGGTATTTGCAGTTCCGATTGGCTTTGCCATTCTTTCTCTGAATACGCCGATTTGTATTCTGTTGTCCTGTGATTCGGATCTGGAGCGGGCCGTTCGCTTTCTGCCCGGTCAGGAGAGAGCGTTTTGCGTGCCTTACTGTTTCTTTATCTTTTTGTGCAATAGCATTGCATACAGTTTGTTTCTTGGCAGCATACAGATACAGAACGGCAGAGTAACGCTCCAGATGGTAATAACAGCTATTTTCTTTGCCCTGCTCAGCGCAGCTCTATCGGTTCTGCTGGAATGGTACTGCCCCATTCGGAACTGGAAAATCGAAAGCGACTTGTGGCATCATCCAAGAAAATATGTTGTGCCGGCCTTGATGGTATTGCTGGCAGGAATCATTGCCGGGTAGGTTACTGTTTACACGTCTTCTGGAGGACGGCAGACGAAGAAAAATCCTGCGTTTAACATCAAAGAATTTAATTTCAGTTGTACTAGCTGTAGTTCAGAAAAAGAATTAGAAATTTGCTGGGATTTTTTGGAGAAAACAGGTATACTAGAAGATAGGAAATACAGGTAAGGGAATTTGTAAAATTTCCTGTAGAGAAGAAGGAGGATTTTGATTATGGCTACACCGCATAATGCCGCTAATATGGGCGATATTGCAGAGACGATTTTGCTGCCGGGAGACCCGCTGCGGGCGAAGGTAATCGCGGAGACTTATTTAGAGGACGCGAAGCAATTTAACAGCGTAAGAAATATGTTCGGATATACCGGAACTTACAAAGGAAAGAATGTATCTGTTATGGGGACAGGTATGGGGATTCCGTCAATTGGGATTTACAGTCATGAGCTGATTCATTTTTACGGGGTAAAGAATCTGATTCGGGTAGGGTCCTGCGGAGCCTGCCAGGAGGATGTGAAGGTTGGAGATGTGATTATGGCGCAGGGGGCGTGTACCAACAGCAGTTATGCCCATCAGTATCAGCTTCCGGGAACAATGTGCGCCATTGCGGATTATGGTTTGCTAAAGGCGGCGCAGGAGATTGCCGAAGAGAAGAGCGTTCCCTGGCATGTAGGCAATATCCTGTCTTCGGATACCTTCTATACGGAAACCGCCGAGTGGAAGCTCTGGGCGAAGATGGGCGTGCTGGGCATTGAGATGGAGAGTTTTGCTCTGTACTGCGAAGCGGCCCGGGCGGGTGTGAAGGCTCTTGGCATCTTTACCGTATCTGATTCGATGATTACCGGAGAGGAGACTACGGCGGAGCAGAGGCAGAACGACTTTAAGCAGATGATGGAGATTGCGCTGGAAACGGCCCTCAGAGTTTAACGTTTAACGTGCAGGGGACATGCTCTAGATGGCACAGGCGGATAAAATTTCGGGGAGAGGGAAGAATGTCAGTAAGACCAACGATATTACTTTATAATTTCACAGACAAAAGACGAAGAACGAAGATTCAAACCTTTTGCGCCATGAATGGGATTCGGGTTAGAATGGTGGAGAGAGAACAGTATGGAAAGCCGGTGATTGCACTGGTAGATAAAGAAGCGGAAATCTTGTTTGGAGAAGAACGGGCATTTTCTGGTACAAATGAGGAAAAGCGGGATGAAGAGCAGGCGCCGGGACAGGCGGATTTTGTTGAGGAAATGTTGATGATGTGTCAGGTTGGCGGTAAGATGAACGGACTGCTTGCATGGCTTAGAAAAGAAAATGTGATAGTTCCTCTGAAGGCGGTAATGACCCAGACCAATCAGTTCTGGACTTCTCTGGAACTCTATCATGAGATTAAGCGAGAGCATGAGCAGATGACGGGGCAGGGATGATGGAGCAGTTCGTGGAACAGGATAGGGAAGAGATTGTTGTAAATGGAATTACGTACATCCTGAAGGCAGAGAAGCGTCAGTCAGGGTGTCTTGGGGTTGTGGAATACCCGGATAAAGGGACGTGCTCCGGGGAAATCTGCCGGCGCTGTTTCGCACAGGCTGTTTCCTGCGGGGAGCTGGAGGGGGAAGTTGTGATTCCGAAAGAGGTGAAAGGGCATTCGGTGACAAGTCTGGCGCCGTATGCCTTTTCTGCGAAAAGAATGGAGAGTCTGGTTCTGCCGGTTACGCTGCGTGAAGCGGGAAGATACGTATTTTACCGTTCTTTTGCTCTGAAAAGGCTGTGCTTCAGCGATACATTTACTGATATTGGGGCGGGGGCGTTTACCGGCTGTCGGTTGGAAGAGATTGAGATTGATTTTTATCAGGGGGAGCAGTCTTGTCTGAAATTTATTGTGGATGAGATTCGGTATGCGCTCTGGGTGACGCTGCGTTATCATCGTTCTGACGGCAGAATAGATACGGCAAAAGTGGTATTTCCAGAGCATTACGAGGAAGCGGTGGAAAATACGCCTGCGAGAATTGTGGAAACCCATTACCATGGGGCGGGCGGATATTACAGGCAGAGTTTCTATCAAAAGGAGCTTAATTTCAGGGAATATGATTCTTTATTTCCACTAGCGATTGCTCAGGAAGAGGAGGAAATCCTGATAGATATCGCCGCGTACCGGCTTATGTTTCCCTACCGTCTGGAGAAGAAGGCAGAAGAGCGATATCTGGAATATCTTGCCGGACATATGGAGCGGGCCGGGAAGGTTTGCGTGAGACGGGAAGATTTGGAGAGGCTGCGCTTTTTTGGAGAGCGGGGACTCTGGGATAAGGAGGCTCTGAATCAGGCGATTCAAACAGCTTCCGGGGAGAAGCAATTGGAGGCGCTGGCACTTCTGATGGAGCAGAAGCGCAGATTATTTCCCGGCAGGCGGAAAACGTTTGAGTTATAGTCAATGTAGCCCGCTACGCCTCCCAAATCCAGCGCAAAATCGGATGCAAATTGGGACGGCATCAAGCAGAAAGCAATTTTCTGACACGCTCTGATTTGGTATTGGTGTAGAAACGGCGGTAAGTTTCATAACGAGATAATAGAGGGGGACGGCATGGAAGAGACGGATGGTTTCAAGAGGCCAGAGCGGGCAGGCCACCAGAGCACAGCAGAGAATTTAGAGCGGGTCTGCAAGTCAATTCTGATTAATACAAGAAATGAATTATATCTGAAAATGCGCTTTCTGGATGTGGCCTTATCTTCGTTTGTCTATGTGATGAATCCAGATATCTGCCAGATAGGAACGGATGGATTCGGGATGCATTACCAGCCGAAGACTCTGGGCGGGTGGTACCGGACGGACCGAATCATGGTAAACAGGCTTTACCTTCATACGGTGCTGCACTGTATTTTCCGGCATATCATTCGGCGGAATGGAAGGGAGAAGAGGCTGTGGGATTTGTCCTGCAATATTGCTGTGGAGTCTGTGATTGACAGCCTGAACTGCCGGGTGGTGAAGAGGGCCGAAAGCTGGGTTAGGCAGGATATCTATAGAAAGCTGGAAAAAGAGATGCAGGTATTTACGGCGGAGAAGATTTATACGGCGCTTACAAAGTGGGAGCTTCCAGAGAAAAGGCTTATGATGCTTTCAGAAGAATTTAATGTGGACGACCACAGACTCTGGCCGGAGGATGACGAGGAGAATCAGAAGAATGAAATCGAGAATCAGTGGAAGAATCAGGCAGAACAGATTGAGACAAGTCTGGAGACATTTTCCAAAGAAAGCGCGTCGGATTCCGGCGATATCTTGAAGCAGGTCAGGGTAGAGAATAAAGAGCGGTGCGATTACCGGCGGTTTCTCCGGAAATTTTCAATCCTTAAGGAAGAAATACGTATTGATGAGGATAGTTTTGATTTTGGATTTTATAGCTATGGGTTAAGGCTTTACGGAAATATGCCGCTGATTGAACCGCAGGAGTGGAAAGAAGAGCAGAAGATAGAGGAATTTGTTATTGTGATTGACACTTCTATGTCCTGCTCCGGGGAACTGGTGAAACGGTTTCTGGAAGAGACGTATTCGGTACTCAGTGAGAATAACAGTTTTTTCAGAAAGGTCAATATTCATATTATTCAGTGCGATGAAACTGTAAAGGAAGACCGGAAGATTACCTGCGGGGAAGAGCTGAAGGAATATATGGAAGACTTGACGCTGAAGGGCGAAGGCGGAACAGATTTCCG
The DNA here is from genome assembly GCA_949742505.1 of uncultured Lachnospiraceae bacterium. GTDB lineage: Bacteria > Bacillota > Clostridia > Lachnospirales > Lachnospiraceae > Claveliimonas. Next base: position 27,104 of record CATJPU010000186.1, read on the forward strand.
GCCGGCCTTTTCATATGTGGAGGAATTGATAAAAAAGGGAGAGCTTGGCAGTCTGAAGGGTTTGATTTATTTTACGGACGGACAGGGAATCTACCCGGTGAGAAAGCCGCTCTTTCAGACGGCGTTTGTATTTGTAAAGGAAGATTATGAGGATGTGAATGTTCCGGCGTGGGCGATGAAACTGGTACTGGATGAGGAAGAACAGGCTCTGGGATACAGACTGTAACAGAGAGGCTGGTACTACCTTGCGTTGTGTGCTGCGCAAACAGTGTTATGGAATAAATTAGGAGGCGAATATGGATATTAAACGTGCAAAACAGGAGATTATGGATGCGGTGAAGGCATATCTGATTCGGGATGAAGACGGAGAGTATCTGATTCCGTCTATCCGTCAGCGGCCGATTCTCCTTATGGGGCCTCCGGGGATTGGAAAGACCCAGATTATGGAGCAGATTGCAAGGGAATGTAGAATCGGGCTGGTGGCTTATACCATTACCCATCATACCAGACAGAGCGCGGTGGGGCTTCCCTTTATCCGGGAGAAGCAATTCGGCGGAGAGACATTTTCGGTAACGGAATATACCATGAGCGAGATTATCGCTTCTGTTTATGAGAAAATGGAGCGGACCGGGCTTTCTGAAGGAATTCTTTTTATTGATGAAATTAACTGTGTATCGGAGACTTTGGCTCCTGCTATGCTGCAGTTCCTTCAGTGTAAGACCTTTGGCAATCAGAAGGTGCCGGAGGGATGGCTGATTGTGGCGGCGGGTAATCCGCCGGAGTATAATAAGTCGGTGCGGGAATTTGATACGGTGACTTTGGATAGGATTAAGATGATAGAGGTAGACGCTGATTATGGGGTATGGCGGGAGTATGCGTATCAGGCGGGAATCCACCCGGCGGTTCTTTCTTATCTGGAATTGCGGAAGGAGTATTTCTACCGGATGGAGACTACTGTAGATGGTAAAATGTTTGTGACGGCGAGAGGCTGGGAAGATTTGTCGCAGTTTCTCTATGCCTGTGAACGAATCGGAAAGAGCGTGGACAGGGAGGTTGTGCACCAGTATATCCAGCACTGGAAAATCGCGAAGGATTTCGCAAATTATCTGGAGCTTTATGACAAGTACAAGAAGGATTACGGGCTTGAGGGGATTGTGGAAGGAATATACACAAAAACGGCTGTAGAGCGTGTGAAATTCGCTTCCTTTGACGAGAGACTGAGCATTGTGGGAATGCTTACCGGCAAGCTGAACGAGCTGTTCCGGGAGGCATATAGGGAGGATGCATATGTTACCAGACTGTTTGAGTATCTGAAACGGTATAAAGCCTGTCAAAATCTTGATACCGTTATCGCACAGGCACAAGGAGATTATGAGAATCTTAGAAAGGGAGAGCTGCTGTCCCGGCTGGAGAATCAGATTTGGCGCAGAGCGATCGATATGCTGGAGCGTTACCGGCTTCTAAATCAGAAGGAATACTTAGAGAAGGAGGCGGCATTTGAAAGGGTGCGGAAGGAATTTCAGAAGGAAGTTTCCGGAAGAGAGGCATGTGTGAACCGGGCGGTACAAGGACTGGAATATGGATTTGATTTTATGGAAGCGGCATTTGGAGACAGCCAGGAAATGGTGTCTTTTGTGACAGAGCTTGGCTCTGGACATTACAGCATTTGGTTTTTAAGGGAAAATGAATGCGACAGGTATTATAAATATAATAAGGGCCTCCTGTTTGACGAAAGACAGGAAGCCATATTAAAACAGCTTGACGAGATTGAAAATCATCTGGACAGAGGGCTTAATGAAAGTAACTGATGCCAGAGAGGATTAGTCCGGCAGCGGCGGCAGTGAGATACAAAAGTCCTGCGACGGAGAGATTCTCCCGGCGATTCCGATTAACCCGGAACAGAACAATCAGTCCCATACCGGCGTTGGTACACAGACCGGAGATGACTGCGGCAAAGGATATAGCGTTGTTTAAATACAGCTCTGTCAGCAGGACAGAAGCGGCGCAATTCGGAATAAAACCGATGACTGCAGTCAGGAAGGGCTGCAGAAAACTGCCATTTAACAGGAATGTGGAAATGGCGTCCATTCCGGCCAGTGTAATCAGGAGATTTAAAATCCCGGAAAATAAAAAGAGATATCCGAACAGCCGGAAGGTATGGTTGATAGCTGGTTTTAGAATTCCATGATGGCTGTTGCATCCGCAGTCGTGGCACAAATCTTCGATATGCTTGGTGTCAGGGAATTTTCCGGCAAGTATCAGGTCTGTCAGGAAGCCTGCCGCCAGTGCAATCAGGAACTTCACTGCCAGAAGACGCCAGATAGCGCCTGCACTGCCGGGATGACCCATCAGGATAATAACGGCTTCATCTGAAGTTGATAAGAACACTGCCAGCAGAGTTCCTGTGGAAATTACGCCGCCGGAATAGAGATTCGCGGCCATGACAGAGAATCCGCACTGGGGTATACAGCCCAAGAGAGCTCCGGCGATGGGGCCGGTTTTCTTTAGCGTAGTTAATGTTTTATTAATCCATGCTGTGGAGTAATGTTCCAGCGCTTCCATCAGGAGGAATGCGGCGAATAGGAAGGGAAGCATGCGGATGCTGTCCAGAACAGTCTCTAACAGCAGGTCTGAGAATATATTCATAGTTATCTGCCTCTGTGTTATAATCAGATTTCATACAGTTCACACGCCGCCTGGAGGACGCGGAGTGTATCCTGATTCAATCCGCTGTTAACTAAACGCCCTGTGAATAGTAACAATTATCTTAACAAGTCACTTGATAAATGTCAAGGAGAGTTTTCTTTTCGGCTGTTTTATGCTATAGTGGGTTATGTGAATAAAAGGAAAATGCCGCCGAAGCGGCGACAATCAGAAGAGGAGGAAAAGGACGGCCAGAAGAAGGTATCGTCCTTTCAGGCCCTTATGATTTCCACTGCGTCAAGGGTGGGAACTGGTAATATTGCTGGTATTGCTACTGCAATCGCTGCCGGAGGACCGGGAGCGGTATTTTGGATGTGGCTGATGGCGGTGATTGGAGGCGCGTCGGATTCCAATGATAGTTGGACTGATTCTGGCAGTGCTTACGGGACTGGTGTGGAATCTTGCGGATATTACCATGGGAGCTATGGCGAGTGTGAATATTATCGCAATTTTCCTTCTGGCGGAATCGTTATGAAGGCGCTGAAGGATTATGAGATTCAGAGGAAGAATGGGAAGAGGCCGGTATTTAAAGGTGAGAAGAAAAGAACGCGAACGTGCGGTATGCGTATTTCGTATGTCAAAAATTCAATGATGCTTTGCTTTGGACAATAATTCCAACGGCGGTCAGTATTTTCAACAGTCTTCCGCGTAGGAAAGGAACTTGCATGAGAATTAACGTAAGTGTTAATATATCGAATGCGTGCCTCGACATTGAATTGGAAACGGAAAGAATGTGCCAGCCCCGTAATTGCTTAAGACGTATGCAATATTTTTCCAAGATTTTAGCAAAACAGCCTGGAATGGGAAGCTATGTTGGAAATGGAGAATTGCTAACGAGTTAGCTTACTCTAGAAAAATGTAGATTAGCCCCGACAGATTTTTCTGCTGGGGCTAATTTGTTACCTATTATTTACAATTCAACAAAAACTTCTTTTCCCAGTCCGCAGATTGGGCATACCCAGTCATCCGGGATATCCTCAAAGGCGGTTCCGGGCGCAATGCCTCCGTCTGAATCGCCGATTTCCGGGTCGTAGATGTAACCGCATGGTTCGCAAAGATATTTTTTCATGATCAGTTCCTCCTTGAATATAGAGGTAGTATATGCGCTCATAAGGAAAATCATACTTCGAAAGCAACAGAGCATATCAGTGATTCTGTACGATAGATAAGATAATATAGCACAATTCCGCATTGTTTACCGATATCCCGAAAGGTTCTGCCAGGATAGAAATATGCTCTTTCAGAAGCAGAAACAAGGCTTTATTCTTCTGAATATATTCTTTCTCATTATCAAAGACGACCTTTTTATTGCAGATACAGCGTTCCAGCATAAAACCCAGGTGCAGCAGCAGCGACAGGTGCAGCGCACGGTTTTCCGTAATCTGAGACAGATTTAAGGCAGACAGAAATTCCTCGGAGTACCGGACGGAGGCGGAGGGATTCAGGTACATTACATTTTTGGTCAGGAACTGAAGGCTCTCTTCCTGTACGGTTTCTGGCTGAACCGGGCTGGTGTTCTGCGGGTTATACTGCCTGACAGCGTTGTTTAAAAATTCAATGAAATACTTTTTCCCCATCGGAGAGATTAGGCTGGATATGTGGAAAAAGGGAATATCCATGGGAATTTCCATATTGCCCGCGCATGCCAGCAGCCGGAATTTCGAGCAGATTGCCTGATATTCCGGCGAGTTATTTTTCATATCGGACAGAGAAACTGCCAACACCTGAATGCCGGTGATATGATGCTCCTGTAATTCCTGTTCAATCATCGCCTGGAAAGCAATGCTTGTTCCCAGGCCTGACGCGCACATGGTAAGGATAGCAGGTTGTTTTGCGGCAGGCTTATTGCAGGGAAGTTCCGTTGGCTTATTTACCATATAGTTGTTGTATACCGCATGTATACTGGCGTCTCTGCTCAGGAGGGTGCGGGTGATATCCAGCGCCATCAGCGTCGTTACGTTAGGGATTGCGCGGACAGGGATTCCGGTTTCTAATGTGAGCTTCTCGTCGAAGGTGGTAAGGGAACCCATGTCTACCAGAAGGAGCGCGCCTTTGGTACGGCTTACGGTAATTACTTCCCGGAGCACGTTCTGATAGGTGTCCGGAATATTCTGCTCCAGCGGTACGTCCACAGCTTTGACCAGACTGCATTCCATCAGCCGATTGCAGACATTTGCAATACTGGAGGCAGTGCTTGCGCCGTGGGCTACGATAATCAGACCGGGCAGCTCCTGATAGGGAGCGCTGTGCATGTTGGAGAGAATCAGGGCTACCAGATATTCTTCATCCTTTGAAATATGGAGGCCGAACTGGTTTTCAAAGCGGGAAATGATGATTCCCGCCGTTTCGATTTCTTTGGAGGCGGTAGCTTTCAGCGTGGAAATTTCCTTCTCGGTAATCCTTTTACGCGACGCCATTCTTTCCAGAAGGAATTTGAAATGGAAGGAAAGAACCAGTATATTTTTCTGGTTCAAATCCAGACCGAGTTCGTCGAAGGTTTCCTCTGCTGCAGCAGTGGCAAAATCAACCATATCCTGTCCTACAATCTTGTACAGCTCTTCTTTGTGGAGATTCTGATTGTAGTAGCGTCTGAGGATATTGTCGCAGTATGCCTGAATATCGGAAGATAATTCCTCGTTCATCTGCTGACTGGAATATCCCATGGAGGAATATTCGTCAATGCGTTTCATCAGATTGCTATAGGTTTCTTCGTCATAATATTTATTGGAGTGACATGGCTTGTTGTCAGCGGAGTAGATGGTGTACCGGGTCTCGTAGCGGCTTGGAAATGACAGGGAGTTCCCGGAGACATTCTGGTAATCGTAATCCTTAATGGCGGGGGACAGCAGATCAAAAGAGACTATCAGCTCATCCTGGCTGCTGGTGTTGTTCAGGTAAGACCTTGCGCACAGGACTTTAATTTCGGAAGAAAGCTGTCCGATATTTTCTGTAAATGGATAAGCGCACAAGGCCTTTACGATTCTGGTGTTCACTACATAGGATTTCAGCGTTGCGCTGGCTTCCCGCACAAAGATATATTCTATCATAGCCAGTTTCTCTTCAATATCTTTCTCCCGGTAGGAAGGCAGGGTAATAGTGAGAGGGATTCTCCGCATAAATGTTTTCAGCAGCACATTTCTGGGATTCTCCGTTGTTGCTCCGATAATGCGTAAGGATGCGCTGCGCATATTAGAGGATTCCCCAAGCTTTCGGTAACGGCCGGTATCCATCAGATAGAAGAGCAGTTCCTGGCCCTCCGGAGGCAGTCGGTGGATCTCATCCAAAAAGAGGATGCCGCCGTTCGCCTGTTCTACCAGTCCCGGGCTATCCGAAACAGCTCCGGTAAAGGCGCCCTTCACATGACCGAACAAATGGGACATGAGAAGCTGGGGGTTGTGATAGTAATCGGAACAGTTAAATTCTACGAAGGGAAAATCTTTCTTCTTCTTTTTTAAAAATTCCAGTCCGAAGCGGTACATGGTGCGGGCAAACAGTGTTTTGCCGGTGCCGCTCTCACCGATTAGCAGCGTATGCAGTCCGTTGGGAGGATAGATAATCGCCGCCTTGGCCTTCTCAATTTGCGTCTTAAGACTACCGTTATGGCCGATTAACCCGCTGAAAGCGTCTGCCGTAAATTCTGGCTTTTCAAAAGGAGCGGCCGCGGCAAAAAACTCATCCATCGTATAGGTGAATTTATAATCACATTTTGAAATAAAGGAACGCACCAGTTCCGCCGGGAAAAAGTGGACGGGCCTGCTGTCGATTTTAACCAGTAGTTTCTGGGAAACCAGTTTATTGAGATATGCGCTGGCATTTGCGCGGTTTATATGAAACTCTGCTTCAATATCTGAGGCGGTGATACCGCATAGCCGGTGACAGGCCAGCATTTCCGTTAATTTGTGTTCATCAGTGTTCTGCAGGACATATTCAAATATTTTAGCTTCATTCATATCGTTCACAAACCTTTCAGTCGGATAAATGTTTTTTCAGGATCTGGTGGAGCGCGGTTCTGTCTGCCGCCCTTTTGATATCTGCCATGACGGCAGCGTCGGAAAACATGCCGACGATTTTCTGCAGGATAGTCAGCTGGTCGTTGGAGCCGCAGACAGCAAGCAGGAATACGATATTTACCATGACGTCGCGTATACCGTCTCCCATTTCTTTAAAGGCAACTGGTTCATCCAGAACAGCTACCAGTACGTGGGGATCTAATACATAGTCCCGCTCTATTGCATGGGGAACGGCTACCTTCATAATATTCGTAGGAAGTCCGGTAGGGTAGATGCGCTCCCTGCGGATGACAGCGTCGGCGTATCCCGGTTTTACATAGCCTCTTGTCTGCAGCTCCTCCGAGAGGGTATGAAGAAGGCTCTCGGAATCGGCTGCTCTTACATTCATGAAGATTAAATCTTCGTCCAGTAAATCTTCGATTTTAAATTTGTTCATAATAATCTCCTTTTTATAAATCTTATTCCTGTATAGATAAATAGCAAAAACCATGCCAAAAAGTGTACCTTCCAGGCAACCCTTACGGCCATTCGGCCATTTCACAAGGTATACAGGAGAAAATAAAACGGAAATATGAAATATCATAGAACAGAAAAACAATTATTTTCTCCAATCATACACTAATTAAACACTAATCAGGTATGGGAAGATTTGTCAGGGATAGTGTATACCAGTCCCGGAAAGCCTGAAAACAGGGAGTTTTCGGCCGGTGCAGAAGGTTGGCATGGGATTTGCTGTAATTATACATTGTAAAAGGCCGTATGGCCATTAAGGTGCCCGGAGGGTATAGATATCAGAACTGAACTGTCCGAGAGCATACAGGAAAAGAGTTCCTGGAAGACGGTGGGAATGAATATTCTGGCATATGCAAGGATGGTTCGGCAAATTCATTAGAAGAAAGGAGACAAAAGAGGGTATGAAAACAATTATTGTGGCATGCGGAGGAGGAATCGCCACGTCGGCGACAACGGCCGCCAAGATTAACGGACGTCTGGAAGACATGGGATTAGCAGGAAAGGCAAAGGCGGAGGCAGTAGACATTAAATCATTGGACATGTTTATCAGCAATGCAGATTTGTATGTTTCCGTTACGCCGATGGCCAGAGGCCAGCAGGAATATCCGATACCGACAGTAAGCGGAATACCGTTTCTGACAGGGATAGGTGCGGATCAGGCTATGCAGCAGATCGTGGAACTTCTGAAATTATAGAAGTTCAGGAACTGATTAGAACAAGCAGAAGAGAAAGAAAGGAATAGAGAATATGGAAGCATTACAGGTTATATTTCAAAGTATCCTTGATATGGGCGCGGCAGTATTTCTGCCAATCGTTATCTTTATTATTGGACTTGTGGTAGGTTTGAAGCCGGGCAAAGCAGTTTCAGCGGGACTGACGCTGGGGGTTGCCCTGACCGGTATTAATCTGGTTATTAGTTACATGAGCGAGACAGTAGGCGTTGCGGCGCAGAGCTTTGTGGAAAATACGGGCGTACAGCTTACAGCGCTGGATATGGGCTGGGCTCCGGCGCTGGGGCTTTGCTGGTCCTGGAAATACGCGTTTGTGATGTTCCCGGTTCAGATTGGCATCAATGTGCTGATGCTGGTTCTGGGCTGGACAAAGACGCTGAATGTGGATATGTGGAATGTAGCCAATAAGATATTTACCGCGTTTATCGTATCATCCGTTACCGGAAATTCTATTATCGGTTTTGCAGTGGCGGTGGCGCAGATTGTTCTGGAATTGAAGAACGCAGATGCGACTAAGAACCAGATTACGGAGCTGACAGGAGTTCCGGGGGTGTCCATGCCTCATCCGATGTTCCTAAGTAACATTTTCTTCTATCCGTTTGCGAGGCTTTTGGATAAGATTCCATTCTTCCGAAATGAGCTGAACGCACAGACTTTGAAACAGAAGATTGGTATTTTCGGGGAGAACCATGTACTGGGATTCATCGTTGGAACAATTGTGGGCTTAGTTGGAGGACAGGGAGTCGGCGCGCTGCTGACCGGTGTGCAGGCGGGTACCGCGCTTACGTTATTCCCCATGGTGTCCAAGTTGTTTATGACAGCCCTGACGCCGATTTCCGATGCGGCCAATGAATTTATAAAGAAGAAATTCCCTGGAAGAGAGATGGTAATTGGTCTAGACTGGCCGATTCTCGCAGGAAATCCGGAAATCTGGGTTGCTATTATCTTTACAATTCCAGTGGCATTGATTGTTTCTATGGTTCTGCCAGGAAATACGACGCTTCCCTTCGGCAACCTGATGAATGTATGTGTCTGCGCGGCTGCTTTTGTGGCGTGTAAAGGCAATATGCTGAAGATGATTGTGACTTCATGGATTATGGTTCCTATCCTTTGCTGGTCGGCGTCTGACTTTGCGCCGATGCTGACAGAGTTGGCGGTTTCCACCGGTTCTGCGGATATCCTCGTGGAAGGCCAGCAGCTTGCATGGTGGGGAATGGATATTGCAGAAATCCGCTGGATGATCGTGGAAGCGCTGAGAGGAAATGTTGTCGGTTTCGGGGTGCTGGCGGCATTTATTGCGCTGGCAGTGTATTATTTCAAATCCCAGAAGAAGGAAGAACAGGAAGCGGCTGTACGTATGGGCTGGACTGCAGAAGAGAATTAATATTTGCCCGCGCCTGCGAAGGCTTGCTTCCAGAGGACGGTATAAGGGAATGACTGCCGTCTGGAATCGGGCCGGAGACAGTCCGCAGGCGGCGGGACAAATTGGATTATGGATGGAAAGAAAGGGAAAGACCTGATGTTAGAAGAATTGAAAAAAGAAGTGTTACGGGTATCCAGGCTGGCGGAAGAGACGGGACTCTGCCACCATGGGGGCGGCAATTTCAGCCAGATTGACAGAGCGAGAGGGCTGGTGGTAATTACGCCCCATGCCGAGTCCCGGTATGATTTTCATGCGGAGGATATGCTGGTCGTTGATTTGGAAGGGAATATTGTGGAAAATAAGAAGAATTTCACACCCAGCAGCGAGATGCCCATGCATTTGCTGATTTATAAAGAACGGCCGGACGCGGAGGCAGTCTGCCATACCCATGCGCATAATGCGGCGGCCTTTGCTTGTCTGGGAGTTCCGGTGAAACCGGTAATTTTTGAATCTATGATGTACGGAGGGTATTGTAAGGTGATGCCCTTTGAGGAGCCGGGAAGTATGGAACTGGGCTGGTCGGCGGTAGAGGGACTTAAGGGAACTTATGCCGCGATTTTGGGGAAACATGGGCTGATTTCTATCGGAGAAACTATCTATGACGCATATCTGAAGACGGTCTATGTGGAGGATGTATGCGATGTAAATATCCGGGCGGCGTCGGTAGTGGGATACGAGAATCTGGACTGCCTTACGGATGAACAGATTGTGTATTTCCGCGACGTATTAGGACTTAAGGCATAAAGATAAGTACCGGCATATCCGGTAAAACTCTGTAAAATATGAACGAGCCGGTACACATATTTTAAATAGCGTTATGCGGTACTTGGAAGAGGCAGTGTAAAGCAGCCTTGAAAAAAGGGGGCGGATGCATGAAATTAAGATATGCGGCGTGGTACATAGGACTGATTGCAGCTGTGGCGCTGCTGGCAGCCGGATTTCTCGCGAAAAGCTGGCTGCTCAGTCTGGCGGGATTTGCGGGCGCCCTGATTCTTAGGGCGGCCAATCAATATATCCCCCTGCCGAAGATTTATCGGGAGTTGGGGATTGATAACAGGATTTTTGAAGGAAGGGCAGAGCAGAAAGATGAAGAAGATAATCAATGATCCGAATCAGGTAGTAAGCGACATGCTTGTCGGAATGGAAGCGGTCAGTCCGGAAGTATGCTACGACCGGGAAGGCGAAGTGATTTATCGTAGGAAGAAGATAGAGAAAGTGGGAATTGTGTCTGGCGGAGGGAGCGGCCATGAACCGGCGCACGCCGGATATGTGGGAACGGGAATGCTGGATGCGGCAGTGGCTGGCAATGTATTTGCATCTCCGGATCCGGCGAGGATACTGAAGGGAATCGAACGTGCCGACAGCGGACAGGGCGTGCTGCTGGTTGTTAAGAACTATTCCGGCGATATTATGAACTTTGAGATGGCGGCAGATTTGGCGGCGGAATTGGATATTCCAGTCAGAAGCGTCATTGTCAGGGATGACGTGGCAGTGAGGGAAAGCACGTACTCTACCGGAAGGCGGGGAATCGCGGGGACCGTACTGGTACATAAAATCGCAGGAGCAAAGGCTGAGGCAGGCGGAACGTTAGAGGAAGTGGCAGAGCTGGCGCAGAGGGCGGCGGACAACGTAAGGTCCTTTGGCGTGTCCTTGTCAGGCTGTACCCTGCCAGGAGTGGGCACGCCCGGATTCTCTATCGGGGAAGGACAGATGGAGCTTGGCATGGGAATCCACGGAGAGCCGGGCATCGAGCAGACGGAGATGAAATCCGCGGCTGAAATCGCGGAGATTATGGTGGAAAAGATAACGGAAGATCTGGATTATTCCGGGGCTGAAACAGCAGTCGTTGTAAACGGGCTTGGCGGGACGCCGCTGATGGAGCTGTATATTCTGGCGGGGGAGATTGACAGACTAATCCGGGCAAAGCATATTACGCCGGTAAAATATCTGGTGGGGAATTTTATGACTTCTCTGGAAATGTCCGGGGCGTCCATGTCTATGCTCCGCCTGGACGAAGAGATGAAAGACTGCCTGAAGCTGCCCTGCAATACGATGGCATGGAAGGAAGGATAGAGCGATGGGATTTCAAATAACACCAGCGGAATATGTGGATTATCTTATTCTGGCCGGGGAAGAGATTGAAAAGAACGGCGAATATGTGACGGCGTTGGATGCAAAGACAGGAGACGGGGATCACTGGGTCAATTTAAATTCCGGTTTTCAAAAACTGATTGCTATGCAAAAAGAGCTGAAGGAAATGAAGCTTGCTCCCATGCTGAAAAAGATTGGCATGACGCTGATGTCGGCAATCGGAGGCTCCTCGGGAGTTCTCTATGGAAGCGGGTATCTGGCCGCGTCGAAAGCGTTAAAGGAGGCGGAGGTACTGGATATTGACACGCTGTATACATTTCTGCAGACAGAACTGACCGCCATGATGGAGAGGGGAAAGGCAGAGCCCGGATGGAAGACGATGATAGACAGCCTGTATGAAGCGGCAAAGGCATACCGCGCGGCGAAAGAAACCGGTCAGGGGGAGCGTCAGATTATCGAAGCCATGAAACGGGGCGCGGAAGAGGGCAGAGACCATACGCGGGAAATGGAAGCGGTGAAGGGACGCGCCAGCTATCAGGCCAATAAAGGCGTAGGAGAGCTTGATCCGGGGGCAGTGACCATGTGCATGCAGCTGGAGTGCCTGGGCGATTTTATTTTAAATCATATCTTATTTGAAGATTAGCAGTTCGATAAGTGTGCATTACCGAACGTTAGCAGTTTGGTAAGTATACTCTACCGAGCGTTAGCAGTTCGCTAAGTTTGAATTATTAAAGTGAGGAGAAAGATTGAAAATGAAGAAAGTGAGCTTTTATGCGCCGGAGGATATTCGTGTTGAGGAAGTATCTATACCGGCGCCGGGACCGGGCGAAGTAGTAGTAAAAAACAAAGTGACCCTGACCTGCGGGACGGATGTGAAGACTTATAAAAGAGGTTACCGCTATGAACCTCCGTTTTCCATGGGGCATGAAGCGGCCGGAATCGTGGAGGCAGTAGGAGAAGGCGTAACAAAATTTAAACCCGGCGACCGGGTTGTGGCGCATAACAGCGCTCCCTGCGGGAAATGTTATTACTGCAAGAAGGGACTGCAGTCCATGTGTCCGGAGCTGATTCAGAATCAGTTTCAGAATGGGGCTTATGCGCAGTACCAGCTGATTCCGGCTCCCATTGCAGAGCAGAATATGTTTCATATGCCGGATTCTATGAGCTATAAGCAGGCCGCTCTGTTAGAGCCGCTCTCCTGCGCCTTATACGGTACGGCCAACGTGCCGATAGAGCTGGGCGATACGGTATGTGTAAACGGATGCGGGCCGATTGGTCTGATGTTCATCCGCATGTGCTATCTGAGGGGAGCAAGAGTTATTGCCTGCGATTTGTCGGACGTGCGTCTTGATTTGGCGAAGAAGCTTGGAGCGCAGGAGATTATCAATATTAAGAATGTAGACGACCAGGTCCAGGCAGTGAGAGAGCTGACAGAAGATGGGAGGGGCGTCGACGCGGCAATCGAAGCGGCGGGTATTCCCGAGGTATGGTCGATTGCCATGAATATGGCGCGTCCCGGCGGATTCGTATTGTGCTTCGGCGGTACGAAGAAGGGCTTATCCGTTCCGGTGGATACAACGAAACTGCACTATGAGCAGATTACAATCAAGGGTGTATTCCATACGACCCCGGTGCATGTGAACGCGGCATTTGAAATGCTGAAAATGAATGCCATTTCCGCGGATGATTTTGTCCAGAATGAGTATAGAATTGAAGATGTTGAAAAAGCGATTCTGGAACACGCTTCGGGAGTGGTTATCAAGAATGCAATTATTTATCCAGAGGATTAGTTCAGGATATATTAGGGGTGCCTGGAAGGTATACCTTGTGAAACGGCCGAATGGCCATAATGGGATGCCTGGAAGGTATACCCGGACAAAGAGATTTGCAGGAAGCTGTGAATCTCTTTTCTGCATTAGATATGTATAATTGGGAAAAGAGGGTGGTGAAGAGCATGGAACTGGAAATGAGGAATGAGATACAGCAAAAACAGGTTTTGTCACAGAAGATGATACAGTCTGTCCGCATTCTGGAAATGGGAGCGGATGAAATGGAAAGCTTTTTCAACGATATGGCGGAAAGCAACCCTCTGATTGATTTGGAAAAAGAACTGCCGGACAGCGGGGAGGATTTCAAGGACAGGCTGGAATGGGAGAGGCAGAACGACTATCAGAGCGGGGACTGGTATTCTTCCGGGAGGGAAGAGGAAAACCGGGAGGAATCTATACCGGGAAATGACGGAATAACGCTGGAAGAATATCTGATGATGCAGCTGATTCCTCTGTGCCGGGGGAAATATAGGAAAGATATCTTCTATTATCTGGTAAAATCCCTGAACGGGTGGGGATACTTAGATACAGATGCAGGGGGGCTTGCAAAGGAGCTGGGGTTATCTGTGGTTGAGGCTGAAGATTATCTTTTCAAACTGCAGTGTTTAGAGCCGGCCGGCATAGGGGCAAGAGATCTGGCAGAGTGCCTGCAGATTCAGTTGATGCGGAGCTATCCGAAAGAACGGCTCGCGCTGCGGATTGCGGAGGAATGCTTAGAGCTTGTGGGAAAAGGGAAGTTCCAGGCTGCGGCGAAACAGCTTGGGGAGCCGGTGGACGCCGTAAAAGCCGCGGCAGAGATAATTGGCCGGTTAAATCCCAAACCGGCCAATGGATTCTCCAATCAGGAAAATCTGCAGTATGTATATCCGGATGTGTTCATCGTTGTCCGTCCAGAGGGAATTGAAGTCAGAATAAATGATATTTCAGACTCCCGCATGAAAGTCAATCCGTATTATCTGAGGATTTTGGAGGATCCGGCGGCGGAGGAGGAGACCGCCGCCTATATCAGGAGGAAATTAGAACAGGTAAAGTGGGCGGTCAGATGCGTAGAACAGAGAAAAACAACGTTGGAAAAGGTTGGAAAGGCAATTGCAGAGTGGCAGAGAGCGTTCTTTGCAGACGGCGGCGGACTTGTACCTATGCGGCTGGAAGATATTGCCGGAGAGACCGGAATGCATCTTTCTACGGTAAGCAGGGCTGTGAAGAATAAATACGTACAGTGTTCCCGCGGAGTTTATCCGATGGGGAGTTTTTTTGCCGGTACAGTCGGGGAGCATACGCCGGAAGAAGTGAAGAGACAGATGAGAGTGATCATAGAGGAAGAGGATAAAAAGAGGCCGAAGAGCGATCAGAAAATTGCCGATGCGTTAGAAAAGAAGGGGATTGCTGTGTCGCGGAGGACGGTGGCAAAGTACCGGGCGGAGATGGGAATTGCGGGGCAGGGGGGGAGACGTTGTTATGTCAGTACAGAAACAGGCTGAACAAATGATTTGTCGGATGATAATGTAAGGTATTTGAGTTGGGGCATACCGAAAAGGATACGGAAATCTTGAATTTTCTATTAATTTGTGTTAAAACTTTCCATAGAGAAAGATTGGAGGAGTGATATATATGGCAAAGATAGATATTATCAGTGGTTTCCTGGGAGCGGGTAAGACAACATTGATTAAGAAGCTTCTGAAAGAAGCGTTTCAGGATGAGCAGGTAGTTCTGATTGAGAATGAATTTGGTGAGATTGGCATTGACGGCGGTTTTCTGAAAGAGGCAGGCATTGAGATTCGGGAGATGAATTCCGGCTGTATCTGTTGCTCTCTGGTAGGAGATTTTGGAGCATCTTTAAAGGAAGTGATTGAAAAGTATCACCCGGACAGGATATTGATAGAGCCTTCGGGAGTGGGCAAGCTTTCGGACGTTATTAAGGCTGTGGAGAATGTGAAGGACGAGACAGATATTGAACTGAACAGCTACACGACGGTAGTTGACGTGAATAAGTGCAAAATGTATCTGAAGAATTTCGGCGAATTTTACAGCAATCAGGTGGAGACCGCAGGGGCGATTATTCTTAGCAGGACAGATGTGGCGAAGGAAGGCAAAGCAGAAGCGGCAGTGAAGCTTTTAAGAGAAATGAATCCGAATGCGGCGATTATCACTACGCCGATTGACCAGTTGGATGGTGTGAAGATACTGGAAACTATGGAGCATGTGGATTCTCTGGAGAAGCAGATGCTGGAGGAAGAGATGCATAAGCATCACCACGAGCATCAGCGGGAACATGACGCGGACTGTACCTGCGGCTGTCATGAGCATCATTCCGGGCATGAGGAACACCATGTTCACGAGCATGAGGGTCATCATGACCACGAACACCACCACGAGGAGCATCATGAACATGGGGAACACCACAGTCATGAATGCGGCCATGACCATGAGAGCCATCACAATCACGAGGGCCATCATGATCATGGGCATCATCACAACCATGAGGGCCACCACGACCATGAGCATCATCACGACCATGGTCCGGACTGTACCTGCGGCTGTGATGACCATCATCATGGTCATCACCATGCAGATGAAGTATTCACAAGCTGGGGCAGGGAGACGATAAAGAGATACAACAAAGAAGAGTTGAAGGTGAAGCTTGCAGCTCTGGAATCTGAGGATGTATACGGTGTTGTACTGCGGGCTAAGGGTATGGTTGCAGGCGACGACGGCAGGTGGATTTATTTCGATATGGTTCCGGGAGAGCAGGAGGTTAGGGCAGGGGAGCCGGAATTTACCGGACGAATCTGTGTGATTGGCTCGAATCTGAAAGAAGACGCACTGGCAGAATTGTTTGAAGTGTAGGTGAAGAAAGATGCAGATGGTAGATGATGCAAGAGTTGTTGTATATTTGATGACGGGATTTTTAGAGAGCGGCAAGACGAATTTCCTGCGTCAGACGCTCAGTAAGAATTATTTTAAAATAGACGGGGAGACGGTTCTGATTCTCTGCGAGGAGGGAGAAGAAGAGTATGATCGGGAGCTTCTTATCTGGGCTAATGCGGACGTGGTTACGGTAGACGACCCGGAGGAGCTGACGGAGGATTTTCTTCAGGAGATCGAGGATCAGTACCATCCGGACAGGGTAATCTTTGAGTGCAATGGGATGTATCCGGTAAGTAAGATGGAAGCCTTAGACGTGCCGGAAGGATGGGGGCTGATTCAGAAGATTACTACGGTGGACGCCAGTACCTTTGACTTGTACATTGCCAATATGAAGTCTCTGTTTGTGGAAATGGTGCGGAATGCGGATATGGTTATATTTAACCGGTGCACAGAAGATATGCCCTTAGCTGCTTACAGGAGAAGCGTGAAGGTGGTCAATCAGAGTGCGGAAATTATATTCGAAGGAAAAGACGGGGAGATTGAAGATATTTTCAGCGATCAGATGCCTTATGATTTGGACGCTCCGGTTGTGAAGATTGAAGATATGGATTACGGAATCTGGTATGTGGATATGTTAGACCATCCGGACAAATATAAAGGAAAGACAGTGGAGGTTCAGGGAAGGGCAAGAAAGGTGAAGGGATTTCCAAAGGATGAATTTGTGCTGGGAAGAAGCGCCATGACCTGCTGTGCGGATGATATTACATTCTTGGGGTTTATCTGTAAGTGCAGGGAAGCAGAGAAGCTTGGAGCGGATACCTGGGTAAGAGCTAGAGGAAAGGTCGGTTTTGAATTGAAGCGGGCGTACAGAGGAAGAGGTCCGGTCATTACGCTGGAATCTGTAGAGCGGATTCCAGCGCTTGCGGATGAACTGGTATATTTTAATTAACCGATGCACACACTAAGGAATACTATAATAGCGAGAAAAGAATGGGAGTTTCTATGAGTGTATTCTTTGGTGTGATAATACCGTTTATCGGCACGACTTTAGGCGCGGCCTGTGTATTTTTATTAAAAAATGAAATCCGGGATGGAATCCAGAAGGCGCTTCTTGGATTTGCATCCGGGATTATGGTGGCCGCATCTGTGTGGTCACTTTTAATTCCTGCCATGGATATGGCGGGCGATATGGGACGGTTGAAATTCATCCCGGCGGTTTCAGGCTTCCTTGCGGGCGTGGGATTTATTCTGGCGTTAGATACTTTTGTGCCTCATCAGCATTTGGACAGTGAAGAGTCAGAGGGAGTGAAAAGAGGCTGGAGTCGGAGGGTTAAACTGGTACTGGCAGTGACGCTGCACAACATTCCGGAGGGAATGGCAGTGGGCGTCGTATTTGCGGGCATGATTGCGGACCGGGCTGAGATTACCATGGCCGGAGCGTTTGCGCTGTCAATTGGAATTGCGGTACAGAATTTCCCGGAGGGAGCAATCGTTTCTATGCCGCTGCGCAGCGAGGAAAATATGAGCCGGAGCAGAGCGTTTCTGTATGGAACGGCCTCCGGGGTTGTGGAACCTCTGGCGGCAGGAATAACCATTGTGCTGAAAGACGTGCTGGCGCGGGTTTTGCCATTTCTTCTGGCATTTGCAGCGGGAGCCATGATCTACGTAGTCGTGGAAGAGCTGATACCGGAGGCAAATGAGGGGAAGCACAGCAATATCGGGACGGTTGGCGTGGCGGTTGGGTTCTCTGTGATGATGATTCTGGATGTGGCGCTGGGGTAGCAGGCGTGTGAGTGGGTGAGTGAGGCTGTTATGAGTTTCCGAAGCGGCTGTAAGCAGTGGATTTTGCCTTCGTTAAAAGCGCTCTTTGATGCTTTGCGTAAGAATGGGCGCTGCTTACAGCCGCTTCGGAAACTCATAACAGCCGCAAAGGGTTTACCTAGAGCGAACTTGAAAGGTGGTAAACCCCGTCATGGGTCATAATTCCTAATGTTTTCATCTGAGCCTCTCCAAATAAAACATTCCTTTCGGAAAATTCCTTCCGGGCTGCCTCAAAAGTTAAACTCTGTTCTAAGGACCGTATTTCTTCAAAATGGTCCCCATCCGTTTCTTTAATCATTCGCCGGATTGCCGTATTGGTAGCCGGTACAGACGAATATCCCTGACGTACAAAAGCACCTTCTGGCCTCAAACCCTTTTTGGCAATATAATATGGCCGTTCTGTTCCCTGTTGAATATCAATGGCAACAATCTGCTTTCCGTCCTCCTGCAAGGTTTCATGGTGCAGGAACATCGTCAGGTCCGGCTTGATTGCATCCCGTACCATGTTACTGACCTGCAAAGCGGCGCCGTCCGGGTCATCCAGCCCGATTACTGTTCCGTTATCCTGAACGCCTATATACAATTTCTCGCCTTCACAATTTGCAAATGCAATAATCTCTTTCTTTATGTCGTCCACTACAATAGACTTCAATTCAACAGTTTCGCTTTTTTGATAAACCATCTGATCGCCTCCTAAAAGATTCTACCCATTCTAACCGTTCTTATCAATCTGTGATTAGAATGGTGGTTAGAACAGTAATGCTTTCTGCAATTGGCGGGTAATAATGATGATAGGCGGTTGTTGATTGTAATTTTTTGTATTATATTAAGGGAAGTTTTAGAATTTGTTCATAGACTTATAAGAGTTTTGGCGTATAATGGAAACGATACATGAGGGGAAGAAAAGAAAGATTGATTTTATGGACGGAAAAATACTGAAGAAAAAGAAAATAGAAGAGCCGGAGCAGAAGGGCAGAGAGCGTATCCAGACCACCCGTTATAACCCGGATTATAAGGCGGGGCTTACCGGGGCGCAGGTTCAGGAGCACAGACTGCATGGGTGGACGAACGCGTCTGTGGAGCCAACCTCGAAGACGACGCGGGACATTATCCGGGAGAATACATTTACATATTTTAACTTAATATTTCTGGTGTTAAGTATATTATTGATAATTGCCGGAGCTTTCAGGGACCTTACATTTCTTCCGGTTATTATCACGAATACGCTGATTGGAATTTTTCAGGAAGTACGGGCGAAGAAGGTACTGGACAAGATGAGTATGCTGAACGCGCCTCACGCGAAGGTGGTGCGGGACGGCAGCGTTACGCAGGTTCCTTCCGAGGAGCTGGTGCTGGATGATATTGTTATTTTCAGCGCGGGCAATCAGATTTGTGCGGATGCGGTGGTGTCGGCGGGGGAGGTTCAAGTGAATGAGTCTCTGCTGACGGGAGAATCGGACGAGATTACCAAGAAGAAGGGCGATATGCTGATGTCCGGAAGCTTTATTGTATCTGGGAAATGTCATGCAAGACTTGAGAAAGTCGGCGAAGATTCGTATATATCCAAGCTTACCCTGGAAGCGAAGAAGATGGGGGAAGGGGAACAGTCGGAGATGATACGCTCCTTAAATAAGCTGGTAAAGTGGGTCGGCATTGCGATTATTCCTATTGGGGTTATTCTGTTTGTGCAGAGTTTCTTCCTGAATCATGAACCCTTCCGGGGAAGTATTACCGCTATGGTAGCGGCGGTTATCGGCATGATTCCGGAAGGATTATATCTGTTGGCAACAGTTGCCCTGGCTGTCAGCGCCATGCGCCTCGCAAAGCAGAAGGTACTGCTGCACGACATGAAGAGCATTGAGACACTGGCAAGGGTGAATGTGCTGTGTGTGGATAAGACAGGAACGATTACGGAGAATACCATGGCTGTCCATGAGGCGGTTCCCACGCTGGACTATACAAAGGATCAGGAGAATTATCCGTCTCTTGATAAGATGATTGGAGATTTTGCGGCAGCTATGACAGCGGATAATATTACCATGGAGGCGCTGAAAAGTCATTTTACGGAAAATACCGGAAAGAGAGCGGTGAGCATGACTTCGTTTTCCTCAGCGGTCAAATACAGCAGCGTGACCTTTGAGGACGGGGCTTATGTGCTTGGAGCGCCGGAACTGGTGCTGCGGGAAGACTATATTCTCTATGGGGCGGAGATTGAACAGTATGCTGCGAAAGGTTACCGCGTTCTGGTATTCGGGAAATATGACGGCGAAATAGACGGGAAGAAGCTGACCGGGAAGGTAACTCCGCTGGGCTATGTGACCCTTGCCAATCCCATTCGGAATCAGGCGAAGGAGACGTTCCAGTATTTTGCGGAGCAGGACGTGCAGGTGAAAGTGATTTCCGGGGATAATCCCATGACCGTATCGGAAGTGGCGGCTCAGGCAGGCATCGCAGGAGCGGAGAATTATGTGGATGCATCCGCGCTGCGTACTCCGGAGCAGGTGGCGGCGGCGATGGAGAAATATACGGTATTCGGCAGAGTGACGCCTAACCAGAAGCGTCAGTTTGTGCAGGCGCTGCAGGATGCAGGAAATACGGTTGCCATGACCGGAGACGGCGTCAACGACGTACTGGCGCTAAAGGATGCGGACTGCAGTATCGCTATGGCGTCAGGAAGCGAGGCGGCGGCGCAGGCGGCTCAGGTGGTGCTTTTGGATTCTGACTTTGCCTGCATGCCTTCGGTGGTGTTGGAGGGACGGCGCGTGGTGAATAATATCCAGCGCTCGGCAAGTTTGTTCCTTGTGAAGAATATATTTTCCTTCTTATTGTCCATATTCTCGGCGGTATTTATGATTACCTATCCGCTGGAGCCGTCGCAGGTTTCGCTGATTAGTATGTTTACCATTGGGATTCCGGGATTTTTTCTGGCGCTGGAGCCGAACAAGACCAGAATCCAGGGACATTTTATTGCCAATGTGCTGCTAAAGGCGCTGCCGGCGGGGTTGACCGATGTGATTGCGGTAGGGGCGCTGGTAACCTGCGGACAGGTATTCGGGCTGCCCGGTGAGGATACCGCTACAGCCGCGACCATGCTGCTGGCTATCGTGGGCTTCATGATTCTGTATAAGATCTGTCAGCCCATGAATAAACTGAGAGTGTGGGTGTTTGCAGGGAATCTGGCGGGACTGATGTTCTGCGGGGTATTTTTAAATCAATTGTTCGCGCTGGAAGGGATGTCTACTATCTGCGTGGTGCTGTTTGTGATGTTTTCCTTTGCGGCGGAATCTTTCTTCCGGTATCTGAGTATGCTGGCGGAGTATGGGCAGAGGCTGATACAGCGGATGCGGGGAGAAGCACCGGGAAAATCACTAGCAGATAAAGTGTTGGAGATAAAATAAAAGAAACGGCTGCGTAGAAGGTAATTAGATTGTTAAATTAAAAGCAGAATAGTTATATTATGTAAAAACCTGCCGATATATTGTATAGAGAGCATGATGGTAAGGAGGTAGGTTTCATGACGATAGCAGAGAGGATTGCGGCGATTCCGGCTGCGGCTAATACTGCTGCGGAATTTAACGGCAAGCTGGCCCAGGGGGCGCCGTCGGCATCTGTAGAAAAGAGCAGGGCGAATGCGGAGACAACGAAGGCAAGTGTCATAAGCTCATTGTTTCACCATGAAGATTACACGAAAGAAGATGCATTGAAGAAGCAGTGGCGAAAGATGAATACGGTGAACCTGGTAGAGATTTTGGACGGAACGGCAGACAGGCGGAACCGGAGTCTTAGTATACAGGATTTGGAGAGTCGTCTTAAGGAGGGTACGGTGAAGCCTTCGGTAGAAGATACGGATATGCAGATGCTGGAGTTTGAATTTAAGGGAATCGGATTTGACGCAGGTCCGGCATATGCAGATGTGGGAGCGGAGAAGGTTAGAAGGAATATTGAATATCTGGCGTCCCGGTATGCGGCGATGGAAGCGAAGATTAAGGAGACTTATTCCGGCGCGCTGCAGAAGGCAGAACTGGATAAGCTTCAGAAGATTTATCAGAGAGCAGTAGAGCGGAGCTCAGAGAAGTACGCGGAAATTGTCGGAAATATTCTGGAGAAGAATGGAGTTTCCGGAGAGAAGGCGAAGCTCTCAGAGGCGTTTAGTAAGAGCGTGGAAGACCGGGCGGCTCAGTATAGAGAGTTCCTGAAGGAGAATGACGGATTTACCGGCTTAGAAGGAACGGAAGACGAGTGGCTGCTGGCAGACGACGAGTATATTGCGGCCAGACTGCGGGAGCAGAATATCGCTGCCTGGGCGCCGGAGGATGGAGGATATACCCGCCGGGATTTGGAGGTTCTGGGACAGTACGCGTCGGAGATTACCGTAATGGAGGCAAAGGCCAATACTTACGACATGAATGAAGAACGGATGGGGCTGGAGCTTGCCATGGCGGCCATGAAGACGGATACCATTATCAGGGAAAGCGGCGTCAGTAAAGAACTGGAAGAGACGCTTGATAAGACGTTAAAGGGATTTGTCAGTTCTTTTATGGAACGTTTTGACGAACAGTTGACTGCGAATAGGAATGACGCTATGACTTCTTATGATTCCAGAGGTAATGCGGCTCTGGATAAAAAGTCCGTCTGGAACGTATATGATAAGACCATGGAAGAGTACCGGCAGTCCGGGGACCTGATGAAAGCATTGGTAAAGGGCGCCGAGTATGCGAAAGATAAGTACAGTCAGAAGACAACGGAAGGCGCGGTACTGGGAATCTACCGGTATATGAACGGGGCCTCCTACTGGAATAATTTCTTCAAGGCGAATAACGGAGGCGGCTACGACCGGGCGGCCAGTACCTACAGCAGACATCTTACTGCATTTATGGACTTCAAGAAGAGGCTGGACAGCGGAGAAGGTTTGCAGTTGAATCTGTCGGGGAGTGCGAATTTTTATTCTGCAAATGACGGCGGAGAGATGATAAGCGAGAAGGCGTAAAGTAGGCCGTCTGGCCGTTTTACAAGGTATACCCTCCGGGTACCCCTAATGTCCATGCGGCCGTTAGGGGTACCCGGAGGGTATACTTAAACGAACGTTGGCTTTCGCTGAGTAATGTTTTATAATAGTTTTAGCGCGTCCACGATTTTCGGAAAATCCATGCCATGGGAGGCTTTAATCAGTACATTGTCGCCTTCCGACAGGATATCTTTTGCCCGAGAAAGAAATTCTTCTTTTGTATCAAAGTACCGGACCGCTGTATCTGCTGATTTGGCGCCTGCCGCGATGTCTGCAGCCAGTTCTCCGATGGCGCATACGACATCAATGCCAAGCTCCGCAGCGTAGCTGCCGACAGTCCGGTGAAGTTCTGCCCGGTTGTCTCCAAGTTCGCCCATATCGCCAAGGATGGCGACTTTACGGCCGATTGCCATATTCAGCACATCCAGCGCCGCTTTCATGGAAATGGGATTGGCGTTGTAGCAGTCGTCCAGAAGAATCATATGTCCGGTCTGAATGATGTTGTTGCGTCCGGGCATAAAGGGAAGTCGCTCGATGCCCTGACGTATTTCATCCGCGGTCAGTCCCAGCGTATAGCCCACAGAAGCGCCTGCCAGCGCATTGGATACCATATGCATGCCGGGGGTCGGAACGACGCAGGTAAAGCTGTCTTCTGGTAAATGGATGGTGCAGGCTGTCCCTTTTAAGCCCAGAGGTCTGATATTGTCTGCGAAGATATTGTTGGTCTCGGGATTCAGTCCATAAAACACTGGTTCTGCGCCTTTTACCGGGCCGAGGGTCGATAGGAGCGGGTCGTCACCGTTCAGGATAATCGAACCGCCATGGTTCATGTCCTGGAACATCTGAGTCTTTTCCTGCAGGATGCCCTCCTGTGTTTTTAAGAATTCCAGATGGGCGACGCCGATATTGGTAATAACGCAGATATCCGGGCGAGCTACCGAGGAAAGCTTGCGCATCTCTCCAAAATGATTAATCCCCATTTCAAGAACCGAAACTTCATGAGCCTCGTTCATTTCAAATATCGTCAGGGGCAGGCCGCATTCATTATTGAAGTTGCCTTGTGTTTTGTGCACGTTATATTTCTGTGCCAGAACCGAAGCAATCATCTCCTTGGTGCTGGTCTTCCCTACGCTTCCGGTGATGCCTACCACTTTCACATCAAAGGAATTCCGGTAAAGCCCGGCGATGTCAAGCAGCGCCTGACCGGTTGCTTCCACCAGAATATAAGGGAAATCCGTATCACCTAAGTTTTCGTGGGATACCACGCATAAAGCGCCCTTTTCAATAGTTTCCGGAATAAAAGTATGTGCATTAAAACGTTCGCCGTCAATCGCTACAAAGAGAAAATCCTGTTCTACTTTGCGGCTGTCAATGGTAACGCCGGCAACTTCTTTGTCAAGCAGACTGCTGTCGCCATGATAAACGCCCTGACAGGCTTCTGCTATGTTGGCCAGAGTAAGATTTTTCATAGGTGTATCTCCTCGTGTAAAGTCATTATAGCTGCAATCGTATACTGAATGTTCGTCGTTGCGGTATGTTGCCTGCAACAACGTACTAATACCTTGCTTCTATAGATTTCTTAATAATTAATTCGCAAAATTCCCCGTATTCATATCCGGCAGCCTTCGCGGCCTTTGGAAGAAGGCTGGCGCTTGTCATGCCGGGAAGAGAATTAACTTCCAGACAGTAAAATTCGCCAGTATTGTTATCTACAATAAAGTCGGCCCGGGAATATACATCCAGCCTCAGCGCGGCAAACGCACGCTCGCCGGCAGCCTGAATCTGTGCGGTTACCTCCGGGGAAATGGAGGTTGCGGGGCAGATCTCCGATGCGCCGCCAAGCTGGTATTTGTTGGCATAATCAAAGAAACCTTCTTTGGGAACGATCTCCACCAGAGGAAGAGCCTTTCCGTCGAGGATGCCGCAGGCATATTCCCTTCCGTCGATAAATGGTTCAATTACAACTTCCGTCTCTTTTTTGAATGAATTTTCGATTGCAGACTGATACTCTTCTTTTGTATGTACAATGTATACTCCAAGGCTGGAGCCGCCGGAACAAGGCTTTATTACTACCGGGAGCTGTAGTCCTAAGGATGTCAAAGGTACATCTTTGTCTTTTTTTTGTAAATGGGTTCCGGCAGGAGTCGGAATCTTTCTCTGCTTAAATATCTCTTTGGCGACGCCCTTATCCATAGACAGAGCGCAGCCAAGGGAGTTAGGGCCTGTATAGCGGATACCCAGAACATCGAAGGTGGCCTGTAATTTGCCGTTCTCTCCAAGACTTCCATGCAGCGCCATAAATGTAATATCAGCCAAAGCGCAGAGCCCCAGCACGTTCGGTCCAAGATAACTTACCAAATCGCCCGGACGGGATGACCACAGAGCGTCAAGATCCGGCTCGGTTACCCGGATATCAGAGGCGATGGAAAGACCGCCGTCCGGCAGGTCAAAAACCTCGTCCAGTTGGTCCGGGGCGTCAGGAAGACCTAAGAATGCATCCAGAAGATAAGCCTGATGCCCCCGGTCCCTAAGAGCCCGGCATATACCTGCGCCGGAATTTAAGGATACGTCGCGTTCGTTGCTGTAGCCGCCTGCTAATACGATAATTTTCATAAATATACTCCTTCTAGTTTTTGCCAAGTTGGTTCAACAACTCTTTCTTAACAGAATACAAATCATCAGACAGATCCACATATACGTTGTGAGGATAGAACAGACGTTTTGTCTCTTCCCACAGAGTCTTCTTCTCCTGGCGGCAGTATTTGGCAATCTCCGCCACAGACGGAGACTGGTAGACACACTCTCCGCTCTTAAATATAGGAAGAAGAATCTCCCGCATGGTATAGGAGCCGCCAATCAGCCTGGTTTTCTTCCAGGTCTCAATTGGGTCGAAGATAACCAGGTCCTTGCTGGTATCAAATGTCTCATGGGCAAAGCAGATTAAATCTGCGCGGATCTTACCGGTTGTCTTATCATAAATCCGGTAAATTGTCTTGTTGCCTGGATTGGTAATTTTCTCTGTATTCTCAGAAAGTTTAATCTTAGGGACAAACTCGCCCCTTTCATTCTGGATAGCGGCAAGCTTATAGACGCCGCCGAAGGACGGGCAGTCCTTAGAGGTAATCAGGTTGGTGCCCACGCCCCATGAGGTGATGGCTGCGCCCTGTACCTTTAAATCGTGAAGCAGATATTCGTCCAAATCGTTGGAGGCGGCGATAACCGCAGTCCCAAAACCTGCTGCATCTAACATCTTACGCGCTTCCTTAGATAAATATGCAAGGTCGCCGCTGTCTAACCGGATTCCGTATTTGGTTAGTTTCTTACCGGAGTCACGCATTTCCTGAAATACCCGGATAGCGTTGGGGACGCCGGATTTTAACGTGTCGTAGGTATCCACCAGAAGCGTACAGTTATCAGGGTATAATTCCGCGTAGGTTTTAAATGCAGTATACTCATCCGGGAAGCTCATAATCCAGCTATGGGCGTGGGTCCCCAGTACCGGCACGTCAAAGAGCTGTCCGGCAAGCACGTTAGAGGTTCCCACACAGCCGCCAATCATCGCGGCGCGGGCCCCGTATAGTCCGGCGTCCGGACCCTGCGCCCGGCGCAGGCCGAACTCCATAACGCCGTCCCCGTCGGCGGCAAAGACCACCCGGGAAGTTTTGGTAGCAATGAGAGACTGGTGATTGATAATATTTAAAATCGCAGTTTCCACAAGCTGAGCCTCCATAATGGGGGCGATAATCTTTAACAGCGGTTCTTTGGGAAAGATAATCGTCCCTTCCGGAATCGCATAGATATCCCCGCTGAAATGAAAGCCGCTTAGGTAATTCAGAAAATCCTCATTGAAGATGCCAAGGCTCCTCAGATAATCCACGTCCTCATAAGTGAAGTTGAGCCCCTTCACATATTCAATAACCTGTTCCAGTCCGGCACAGACAGCATATCCGCCGTTGCAGGGATTCTGGCGGTAAAACACGTCGAATACCACCTTTTCGTTCTGTCCCTGTTCATAATAACCCTGCATCATGGTCAGCTCATAAAAGTCAGTCAGCAAGGTTAAGTCTCTTTGGTTCATGATGATTAAACTCCTTTAAATTGTGATATTTCGTATAATTATAACACCTGCATGTACAAATGAAAAGCTTTCGTATATCGTTTCCATTAGACCAGGGAGGCATTTTTATTAATGGTTTCCTGGATGATACCGCGCACATGCTCTTCTAAATGCTTTCGGGTATCCTTATCCAGAGTTTTGGGATAAATGGGCTTGCCGTATTCGATAATCACGTGGGTTTTTTTGATTTTTGGAATATGGGCCTCAAAAATATTATTTGTGTTATTGATCGACATAGGAATAATCGCGCATCCGCTTTTTTCAGCGATCTTAAGGGAGCCGCCCTTGAAGGGCATCATGCTTAATTCTTCGCCCCTGTTTCTGGTTCCCTCTGGGAAAATACAGATAGAAACGCCGGATTTCACATAGTCGATGGCCTGTAGAACGGACTTTAATCCCTCTCTTACATTGTCCCTGTCAAGGAAAATACAGTACAGTGATTTCATCCAGTCTCTTAGAAGGGGATAGCGCAGCATCTCCTTTTTGGCAATATATCCGGTAAGTCTCTTACAGCGAGCATAGGTCAGAACAATGTCAAAATAACTTCTGTGATTGCCGGCAAAGAGCACAGGCTCGTCTGGAATATTTTCCTCTCCAATGACGGTTACGGCCACGCCGCTTATCCAGATAATGAAGCGGAATGCGTATTGTACAATGCGCAGAGAAGAGTAGTCTTTGGCCTGTTTGCTTTTCAGGCCGACGAGCTGCTCAATCAGGAGTATCGGGATTCCCAGAAGCAGAAATAGGAATAAAAACAGTGCAACAAATATAAATCGAATCATAATCTTAGTACCTTCCGTATAATTGAGACAGCTTTTTCAGCCTCTTTGCGTGTTTTTTCGTCAGTGCATCCGGGAGGAATCTCCAATTCCAGTTGCCGGCTGCAACGCCGGGAGTGTTCATTCGCCCTTCCTTGCCGATATCCAGCACATCCTGTAATGGAAATACAGCGTAAGCGGCGGTACTTGCCAGACAGGCGCGTATCATATGGTAACTGACGCTGTCGTGTTTATTTATGTTTAGGTAACGTCTGAGTTTCTTGCGGCAGTCTTTTCTTAAAGTCTCATACCAGCCTCTGGTTGTGTCGTTGTCATGGGTTCCGGTATAGCATACACAGTTTGGAGAAGTGTAGTGATGGGGAAGAAATGTGCTTTCCCCGGTGTCTTCAAAGGCAAATTGAAGAACCTTCATGCCTGGGAATGCAAATGCATCCCGAAGGGCTTCTACCTCTGGAGTAATGATTCCCAAATCTTCTGCAATAATAGGCAGTTCATCGCCAAGAGCATTCTGAATTGCTGCAAATAAGCTTTTCCCGGGAGCCTGAATCCATTCGCCGTTTACCGCCGTTTTTTCCCCGTAGGGTACGGCCCAGTAAGCCTCAAATCCACGGAAGTGGTCAATCCGCAGGATATCCAAAATCTCAAGCTGATTCGCGATTCGGGATATCCACCAGGAATAGCCTTCCCTTTTGTGAGAATTCCATTCATACAAAGGATTGCCCCAGAGCTGACCGGTGGCAGAAAAATAATCTGGCGGAACTCCGGCAACAGCGGTAGGAAAGCCTTTCGTATCTAACTGGAAGAGATGCTGACCTGCCCATACGTCGGCGCTGTCCATGGATACGAAGATGGGGATGTCTCCGATAATGCGCACGCCGTGAGCATTAGCATATTCCTTAAGCTGCCCCCATTGCTGGAAAAACAGGAACTGAATAAAGGAGTAGAAGCCAGTTTCATCGGAGAGCCTGTCTTTTAAGGCGCATTTAAAAGCGTCGTCCGGCATCCGGTATCTGTCCTCCCATTCCAACCAGCTTTTGCCGCCATGGAGGTCTTTTAATGCCATAAACAGGGAATAATCGTTAAGCCAGTCGGAATTCTTCTTTAAAAAATCCTGATATTTTGTATAAAGAGCGGTGTGTTCCGTTCTGCTAAAGCGCTGATAGGCGCCCCTTAATAAGTTCATTTTCCAAGGGATAATCAATCCGTAATCCACATGTTCCGGGTCTGTGACCGGACAGGTGGAAAGTTCGTCTTCTGTCAGCAAATGGAGGCTATAAAGAAGCTCCGGGCTAATCAAAAGAGGCTGTCCGGCGAAGGCGGAGAAACTCTGGTAGGGAGAATCGCCGTAGCCGGTATGGGTAAGTGGAAGAATCTGCCAGAGACGCTGGCCGGACGCTTCCAGAAAATTTACAAAATCATAGGCTGCCTGTCCTAAGTCGCCGATTCCGTAAGGGGAAGGCAGGGACGTGGGATGTAGCAGAATGCCAGAGATACGCGGCAGGGATGCTGTACTCATAATCAATAATCTCCTTTGTCAGATGCGCGCTGATGAATGCGCGGTTATTTGGAGGAAAAACCTCATAGAGATATCTTATCACAAAATGGGTATTTTTCAAAGTGAATCCGCGTAGATATATAGCAGGGTGTAGTTTTGGGGTGTACCGCCTTGTTTAGCGGACCTGGCTGACTTTGGGATAGAGAGCAGGGCGAGACATCATTTCAGTGAACTCCCTGCTAACGTAGTCTAAGAAACTCAGGAATGCCTTCGTTCCTAAGACTACATAAGCAGGGATTTCACTTCCATTAAAAGCGTCTCTGGATTGCCCTGCTCTCTATCCCAAAGTCAGCCGGGTCCGCTAAGCAAGGCGGGAGGAAGGTATGTGTGTCTGCCGGGACTTTTGGCCATAATGTGAAGATGAGATGATATGAGCTGGCGGTGTGGGAGAGTGTGATGGTGCGTATTGACAGGGGGCGGGAGATGTACGGGAGGTATTGGGATATGGGGGGAGCGAGAGGGCTGGCGGGGATGATTTTGTTTTTGGGGATGGTTGTGCTGGCAGGGTGTTCGGTTCGGCGGATTGAGACGGAAAAGACCGGGGATTTGGCGTATGAGCTGGTGGAGGAGCAGGATATTCCGGAGGAAATGAGGGGGCCGATTGAGGAACGGCAGAAGGAGCCCTTTTTTCTTACTTTTGCGGATAAGGGCAGGCTTTATATTGCCAGAGGGTATGGGGAACAGAAGACGGGCGGGTATACGATACAGGTGGAGGATTTTTATGAGAGTGAGAATGCGATTGTGCTTAAGACAACGTTTCTTGGTCCGGAGCCGGGGGAAAATATGGAAAAAGAACTGACTTATCCCTATATTGTGCTCCAGACAGAATACAGGGATAAAGATGTGGTGATAGAATAGGAGGGTGTAAGATGGAACAGTTGAAAAAAGCAATTCGGAAAAATGTGGTGGGAAGAAGAATTACAGATCAGTTCTATGTGGACGGGGATGTGAACGTACCGGATGCGAAGAGTGATATTGGCCGGACGGTGTACAGCCGGGGGACGCTTCGGGTTGACGATATGAAGCCGGTGGATAACTATATCCGGGTAACCGGTAAGATTTTATATCAGATTTTGTATGTGATTGAAGGCGAAGAACAAAGAATGTCTGCGCTGCAGGGCAAAATTCCTTTTGAAGAGATGGTGTATGCGGAGGAGGAGCCCAAGGGAACTCTGCTGTTAAAAGAAGGGGGCGTGGAGCTGTCGGTGTCTTTGGTTCATTCCAGAAAGGTTAGTTTAAAAGCGATGGTTGAGATTGAGCTTTCCTCAGAGAATGAAGAAGAGGAGATTCTGACGCTGGATGTGGAGGAGGAGCCGGGGCTGTACCGGAGATGGGATGCGAAGGAAGTGTTAAAGCTCCATTCAGTAAAGAAGGATACCTACAGGATTAAGGAAGAATTTGCC
This sequence comes from uncultured Lachnospiraceae bacterium, assembly GCA_949742505.1. GTDB lineage: Bacteria > Bacillota > Clostridia > Lachnospirales > Lachnospiraceae > Claveliimonas. Next base: position 57,952 of record CATJPU010000186.1, read on the forward strand.
CTGCCAAATACCAAGGAAACCATCGGGAATATATTGCTTGCGGAAGTGTCCCAGAGGAGGCTTGATACCAGACTTGGAACTGACGAACTTCTTTTGCGGGGAGAAATGGTAGTATTTATTCTGTATGAATCGGTGGATGGCAGGACTGACTGGGCAGAGCAGACGATTCCCTATGAGGGACGGATGGAGTGTTATGGTGCGGAAGACACCATGTATCATCATCTGACAGGGGGGCTTATTGATGAGAATGTCGATGTGCGTATGGATGCAGACGGAGAGATGCGCATTGTCGGCGTGGAGGCCACACTGGAGATGCGCGCGGCCATTTACAGCGAAGAGAAACTGAATATTCTGACAGATATTTACTCCCTGAAACAGACGCTGAAACCAGAGTTTGCCCAGGTAGAGGCGGCAGGTCTGGTGATGCAGAACTATTCTAAATATAAGCTCGCCGAACAGATTTCCATTCCGGAGCTTCGCAGTGAAATTCTGCAGGTATGCCATACCGACGGAAATCTTAAGGTTGAGCATACGGAGATTGTATCTGACGGAATCATGGCCGAAGGCGTTCTGCATATCTGCTTCCTGTACATAAAAGCGGACGATGAAGCTCCTTTTGAGGTATGGCAGGGAATGGTGCCGTTTACTTACGTGATTGAGTGCAATGGAGTTGCGGCGGATATGGAATATGATATCGGAACTGTTTTGGAGCAGGTCAGCGTGGGGATTTTGGGAAATGGCGAGGCAGAAGTGAAAGCAACTGTAGGCTTTCAGATATTCCTTCGGAGGCCGGAGAGACTGCTGAATATTCAGGATATCGGGGAGGAACCGTTAGATTTGGAGCAGTTATCGAGAGCGCCGGGAATTGTGGGATATATTGTAAAAGACGGCGATGAGCTGTGGGAGCTTGCAAAGCGGTATCATACGACGATAGAGGGAATCAAGAGCATCAATCAGATAGAGGGAGACTCCTTAAAACCTGGTGAAAAGATGTTGATTTTCAAAGAAAACATGAGTATACTGTAAGTACGCTGTATACAAGATACAAGGAGAATACAATGGATAAATTGG
>CATJPU010000187.1 GCA_949742505.1 uncultured Lachnospiraceae bacterium
CTTGAGATAGATTTAATTGCTCTTCATTACCTTTATTTTATGCGTGTCTATTTCAAATAATGCTTGCACAGCCTCAGTTATATTCTGAACCGTCACTGCGTCGCCCCCGCCCTGGGCTATCACAATAATTCCGCCTACCACTGGTGTCAGTTCTTTCGTGACATACGGCGTCCCTGAAGATGCGCTTCCTTCCCCTTCATATATGGTAGTCTGGGAGCTGGAACGGTTCATCGTATTCCGGCTTCCGCCCTGGCTGTCTGTTTCCTGAACAGATTCGCTCTCGCTGTTTACATCCTTCCCCACAATACGCTCTGCGGAAGCTTCTAACGTCACCATTACCTTTACCCTCCCCACCCCCTCTACTTGCGACAGTGCATTCTCTAATTTCCCCTCCAGATAAGAAGCATAATCTTCAACATCTGATTTGCCTGCCGCACTGTCGGATACCCTCTCCGTCAGACCGGTCCGCCCGTCATTTTTCTGATTCCTGCCGTCGGATACCGGAAGCGCAATAATCAGAAGCAGAATCCCCCCCAGCAAAAGGATAATCAACCGGTCCTTCTTCTTTAACAGCGTCTGAATTTTCCCTGTCAGATTCTCCGGAACATGTATCTGTCCGCCAAATTTACCTTCCAATGCGAATTTCCCCCACTTCTATTCTTCCCGTTTCCTTCTCCTGCTGCCCTTCCGCAAAACCGCCGTCTAAGACACCGGCGTCCATCCCGCCTCCCGCTGCCAGTCCTCCTTCTGGTTCCGGCGGCATTTCCAGCGATATTTCCCGCTCTAATTCCTCTATCTTTTCCTCAACATTCTGTGCAAGTTCTTCATACCCTTCTTCCTGCATCCATATCTCTTCTCCATTGATTCCAAATATCCGCATCACCGGCGCCAGTATCATAAGAACCAGAATAATTCCGGTAAACAGCCGGATATATTTGCGGTAACTCTCTGCCGCAGCCATCTGCATAATGACCGTAACCAGAACCATATAATATGCAATTCCCCGGACCCATTCATATAAGTAATCTATCATAACCCGCACCTCATGCCCCGTTCGTTGTATATGCTGCAATGGCAATGGTAAAGAGAAATAATACGCCGCTGGTAAGCACCGCCCGCAGAAGCAGCCTGCATCCTTCTCCCACGCCGCTTACACACTCCACAATCCGTTTATCCGAAACCGGCTGAATCACCGCAGCCGCCATTTTGTATATCAATGTAATAACGCCGATTTGAATCAGCGGCATCACACACAGCGCGCAGCAAATCAGCGCTCCTGTCACGCCAATGCTATTCTTAATCAGCACAGCCGTACCCAGCACTACTTCCGCGGTACCTCCAAGGGCATCCCCGACTCCCGGAATCGCCTCCACTCCTCTTGTAACCACGCTTCGTTTCAAAGAATCAATCGCCGGCGCTACTAGTCCCTGTAATATGTTAAGTCCTGCCACAACGCCAATCATACTCTTTAGAATCCAGCTGATAACCAGCTCTAAAAGCTCCAGGAATTTGGAAAGATAGTCTTCTGACTGAAGGCTGTTCAGCACCCTTCCCATCACATAGACATGAATCAGGGGCAGCATTACATGAACAATCAGTCCGTCAATCAGCAGAATCAGAAGCAGCGCCAGATGGTAAAATACAGAGGACGTCACGCCTCCCTTCGCCGCTGTAACCGCGATAAAATAAATGGGGTACAGGACCTTCATAAATCCCGTCAACTGTCCGATTCCCTCTCCAACCCAGTCCGCCGCTTCCTGAAAGGAAGTCAGACAGATTCCAATCAAAAGCATGTACAGCAGAAAAAAACTGATTTCCGATACCTGCCTGGTCTGAAATACGCCGGAAAGATTCAAAAATATCGCGGCCCCTACTGCAATTATAATGAGATGAATCACGCTCTCCCGGTTAACCCGAAATGCGTAAAACACTTTATCTCCAATCATTCTGCCCAGCAATTTTGCATCCAGCTCCATATCTCCTTTCATAACGGACTGGATTACTTCTCCAAATTTAATCCGTTCCTCCGGAAACAGCTCGGCAAGCAGCCGGTCCATCTCCGAAAAATCCATTTCCTTAAGAATCTCCTCTCTGGCGTTCTTCCTCGCCCGCTCCATCTCCTCTCCCAGATCCGCTGTTTTTTCCGATTCCTCTCTGGCCGCAGCGTTTCCATCATCTTCCTGCCCCGCCCGGAACGCAGAGCTTTTCTCTTCTTCCGCTTCTTCGGAAGAAACTCTTCCTGACGTATCCGGCTCCCCGGCTTCCGCCTGTATCTTTCCGAACACTATCAGGCCAGGAAAAACTAACAGAAGCAGTCTGAATAAAAATCTTTTTCTTTTATTTCTTTTAGTCTCCGATTTCATGACAGAAATTCTCCTATGGTTTCCAATACGGTCAGTATAATTGGAACACTCAGCAAAAGTATCATGAATTTCCCAAATATTTCGATCTGCACCGCGATTGTCTGGTAACCAGCATCCTTACAGATACTGGATGCAAATTCTGAGGTATAGGTAATGCCTATCATTTTAACCAGAGTGCGGATATAAGAGGAATCCAGATTCATATAGCCTTCTATCTCATGAATCACATCCAGAAATACAGAAAACTGTCCCAAAATTCCTAAGAATATGAATATACTCACTCCTACGGCTATGTAAATGCTGTATTCTGATTTACCGCTTTTAAACTGCACCGCCAGCAGCGCGCCGGCGATTCCTAAAAGCCCTGCCTGTATGATTCCCATCCGTCTCTCCCCTTCCTCCCAGAGCGTGTCCCCAAATTGCTTTCTGCAGGATGCCCGCCCAATTTACTTAACAGCGAACAATGTGCCTGATGTCTGTGTCAGATGTACTTCTGCGAGCCGACGGCACAGACTCCGGCGCTTCACAAAGAAAATAATCCCTGAATGGACTCAAACAGCTCATAGATATAAGGTACAATCCAGAAAAGCACCAACAATAACCCTGCCAGACTTGTTAAAAATGCCTGTTCTTCCCTTCCGCTATGTTTTAGAACCTGACTGAGTACGGATACAAGTATCCCTACCGCCGCTATTTTAAATATAAGATTTACACTCATAAATTCCTCCTCATACCAGCAGAATTGTCAGAAGCATTCCCCCAATGATTCCCAGACAGCGGAATAATTTCTTTTTCTCTCCCATCTCTGACCTCACATCCTGAATGGAAACCTCTAATTGCTCTAAATATCCCTTTATCTGATTTACCTGCGTCTCCAGATCCGAATCCCCCAAAAGGCTTCCCAGTTCGCTTAGTTTCTGCCTTTCCTTTAAGGGCAGTTTTGAGCTGCATAACTTTTCCGTCGTACTTTCCCTCCAGATGTCTGCAAGATTCCCACCTCTTTTCAAATCAATCCTTGTACTCATATCCCGAAACCATTCGTCATAGGGTTTTCTGGCCTCCTGTGCAATTTTTAAAAATATATATGACAACGCGGCTCTTGAATACTGGATTTCCCCCTTTAGTATTTCTATCAGCCGTTTGAGATACAGAAGTTCCTGATAAGAGGCTTCCAGTTCCCAGGCCGCGCTGGCTCCAAGAAGTGTACAGGCCCCGATTACCAGAAGGCTTCCCGCCGCTTTCAGCATAATTTCACACCCTCTTCATCATAGATTCCCTCTATCCGGCCGACTCCATTTCCCCATTCCATCACCACATACCGTTGAAATAATTTCTCGGAAAAAAACAAATCAAACATGGGCTTCCCTCTGATTTCATGATAGGATGCTCCATGAACGGTTGCTATCATCCGGCAGCCGCAGTACATGGCATACTGCAGCGTCTTCACCTCTTCCATACTGCCAATCTCGTCCACCGCAATCACCCGGGGAGCCATACTTCTTACCAGCATCATCATTCCCTCTGCCTTTGGACAAGTGTCCAGCAAGTCCGTCCGGATCCCTAAGTCATTCTGGCAAATCCCCATATAACTTCCCCCAAGCTCTGAACGCTCGTCCACAACCCCCACATTCTGACCTTCCGAAAGGTCCGTTCCATTGGATATTTGCCGAATCAGATCCCGCAGCAGGGTTGTCTTACCGCAGCCGGGAGGCGCAATCACCAGCGTACTTAGGAGCCTTCCTCCTCTGTACAGCCATGGAAGCGTTCCATCCGCGCACCCTTTTATCTCATGGGCTACCCGGATATTGACGGAGGACACATGCCGCAAATTGCGGATTCGTCCCCCTTTTATGATAACCTGTCCCGCCATGCCCATCCGGTGTCCGCCCTCAATCGTTAAATACCCCTGCTTCATCTCCTGTTCATATGCATACAAGGAATAGTTCGCTGCATACTGCAGCGTTTCATTTATTTCTTCTGCCGTCACAATATGAACGGAATCTGACAGCCCCCGTTCCTTCCCTGCATAACGGAACAACAGCGGTTTCCCGGCGCGCATCCGGATTTCCTGCAGTTTATCAAAATCAAACCGCTCTCTCTCCACCTTCTTTCGAAGGGACTGGGGAAGGATGTTAACTATACTCTTTTTCTTTCCGGCGTTTCGTCCCGCCTTGTCTGATACTTTCTGATACACCTTTGTCCACCTCTTTAAATCATATATATTGCCTGGTCAGATGAATTATTCCACAAAAAAAGCAGGATACCTTTCCGGTTTTCCTGCCCGAGTACGCTGTTAAAAGGTGTGAGGCTCATTCCCCGCACCCTTTCTTTCTAAAAATTGTGCGACAATCATACATCTGGGATGTTCCATTTCAAGGCTTAAAAATCTTTGTCTCCAGTACGTATAATATCCGCATGTTTACCGTTCTTTCCCATAACGCGCTTCATCACCAAGAGCCTGCACATCATCTTCACTGGAAATCCCCATAGCTTCGGCTGCGCCCGAAAAAGCAGGCTGTGCTTTGCGGATTGCCTGCGCAGAAGCATTACTCAACACTACCTCTCCGTCCTGCTTTTGGTAAAACAGAATCTTGTCGCCGGATTTCAGGCCGAGCAGACGGTCTTCCAACCTGAATCTCATCCAATCCAGAAGCCATATTGGAAAAAGTTATCTCCCCATTCTCTGACAAATTGACGCTTAAATCTCCGTCACTGTATTTTTCGCATTACTGATTAAAGCGCTTCCCGCATTCCTGAGATGTACGGAAATTCTGGCTAAAAGTTCTTTCATGCTGAATGGTTTCGTCACATAGTCAACCGCGCCGCCAAGCAGCAGCTCAATCTTATGATCAATGTCCGCTTTCGCACTCACCACGATAACAGGGATTCCCTTTATTTTCGGAAGCACATCTTCTCCGCTCAATCCCGGCAGCATTAAGTCTAACAGCACAAGCTCTGGCTTTGACTGGGATAAAAGGAAGATTGCTTCCGTTCCGGAATAAGCGCGGAAGATTTGATACTTCTCCTTTGCAAGTACCTCCTCAAGCATATTTCCGATATAGATGTCGTCGTCAATAATTAATATTTTTTTCATCGTTAACAAAGCCTCGTCCTGATTTCATATAAATTCCTATACACTTTCCGATCCTTCACGCTCAGAATCACACAGAGCAGCACAATAAACATCCCCGTTACCATAACTGTCCTCCAGGCTCCCGCAGACGCCCCGGCCCGATAGATAAATCCGATGAGAAGCTGATACCCGCCGGCTATTCCGGTTCGCAAAACATCCGCCAGACCGTTGATTCTTCCTCTGTGGCTCGCCGGCATCCGGTTGGTCAGATAAGGCCTCTCCGCAAGCACACGCCGCAGGCTCTCTCCCTTCCGCTCAGTCTGATACTCTGCTTCGCTGCCAGTTTCTTCGACCAGTGCTATATCCTTTATCAGGAAAAAAATCAGAAGGGTAGAACATCCAACTGCCAGACCGCTAATCAGAAATGCCAGCCACAAATAATCCCGGAACAGAAATCCCGCAATCGTAGGCGACAGCACAAAGCCCAGATTCCCGGCAAGATACTGCAAAGAAAAGGCCCTCTCACGATCTTTCGTACTTGCAATGTCTGCCATAAGCGCATTGTAAGACGGGTTTTCCATATTCTGGCAGGTCGACGCGGCAAACATCAATACAAGCGATTTCATAGACGAAGGAGTCGCCGCACAGATAAAATAGCATACAACAGAAATCACATCCAGATACACGATGTTCATTTTCTTATTAAAATGGTCTGCCATCTTACCGCCAATCAGATTAGCCGGCAGTGCCAAAATTCTGACCGCCGCCATAATCCAGGCCACATATTCTCCGCTCATCCCCCAGCTTCTGACTGAGAATCAGCGTCATCATCGGCTGAATCATCGAGCCCATAGACGTAACCAGACCGCCGAAACAAAGGACATAATTCTCCCTCCGCAGGCCCTTGTACTGTGATAATAAATTCATAACCTCTCCATCTGATATTCTGAGATATCATTTGCAAGTAACAAATACTATCAGAAATAAATGCCTGACCGGATACATTTCACCAAGAAAAAGACTGCTGCACCTGAGATAATCTATTCTCTGATTACAGCAGTCCCTCCGACTATTATACCTTACTAATCACATATATTCAATTATTTCTTAAGCGGACTCTCGCCGAATACTTTCTTATATCTGCCAATCAGATACAGGGTAGCAAGTACCTGAATCGCTGCGAGCACAAACATCAGAACCATCAATGTATAAACTGCCTTGCTCTCGCCGGAGATAATCGTCAGTCTTCCCACGATAACAGGCATCAAGTAAGATGCCGCGCCCATAAAGGTATAGTAAATACCCGTGTTACGTCCCTTCGGTCCCGGAACGAATTCCTGTACGACAGAAAGTCCTGTCTGAAGAGCGCCGCCTGCACATCCAAAACCTAACAGAAGAATTGCTATATATACAATCGCTACCTGATGGATGAAAAGCACGCCAAGCAATGCAACTGCCGTCATCACAGAATCGATAATCAGCACCTTCAGCGGATGCCATTTCAGCTTGCTCATCATCACTGCCCAAAATGCAACAGCTACGATAGAACCAACCTGATACATCGTCGTAAAGGAAGCAGCCTGCATCTCCGACAGTCCGCAGTATGCGAGACCAAATGCCTTGGTATACTGCTGAGCGCCGTACATAACTGCCATCACAAGGAATGCATAGAAGTATGTAAGCAATTTTGTAAAGCCGCCCGGCGCAACCAGAAGTCTTGCCTTTGCCGCGTCAATCTCAGCCTGGTCAGCCTTCTTGCCGCCTTTGCCGCCCATCTTTGCTTTCTCGTCGTCATATACGAACTTCGCCATACATGCCAGAACAAGAACTACAACAGAGAGAACCAGCGGAAGCATTACGTTAATCTGTAAATTTCCTGTAGCTACGCAGATAATCGGGTAGAAGATACTGGAAGCTGCAACGAAGAACTTAATCATAATTAAAGCGGTACCAGGCGCTGCCGGATATGCTTCCTGTACAGCCGGATATCCGGATGCATCCCAGAAACCAGAAGTAGCCACACCTGCCATCAGACCTGCAAATGCTGCAAGCGTTGCGTTCGTCGTCATCAGCATCGTTGCAAAGCAAACGATATAGAGAGCGGCTCCGCCAATCATCAGTTTCTTACGCCCTACGCGGTCGGAAATCTCTCCGCCAATCCACACAGATATAAACTTACCGAAACCAGTCCATGCAATTGCTGTAGAAACAGCGGCAGCTCCCGCCGCATAAGCCGCGGACTCAGGATCGGACATGTCAAAGCCCCACTTAAGCGCGAAGTTTACCTGATTCTGTGAGAAGATTAGTGCCTGCATACCATGAGTCAAATATGCCATGTAGACAGTGACCATGGAAAGGATATACTTTTTTGCCTTCATTTCTCATTTCTCCTTTTTCTTAACTTTTTATTAACTTCGTTAAATAAATAATAAACAATTTTGTACAAAATGTCTAATAGGTTTCCCGCCTATAATTCATTCATTTTCTCTATAGTTAGACTGCGCTCTGTAAATAATAAACTTATAAATACATAATCCAGGGGCAGAACATCCCATCCAGGCTACGTCGAAATTGTTCTGTCTGCTTCCTTCTGTTTTTACAGACATTACCCTGAAGAAAATTCCTGCCCCCAAATCACATCATAAATGATAATTTGTATTAGATTTTTATTTTGCCTGTTCAGCCTGGAATTTCTGGTACTCTTCTACCGGCATCTCTTTTCCGGTGTACAGCTCATAATTCACTGCTCCCTGCCATAACAGCATACCCTTGCCGCCGATTGCCTTCGCACAGCCTGCAGCCTCTGCATCCAGAATCAGTTTGGTCTTCTCTGGATTATATACGGTATCTGCAACAACCAGATCTTTTCTCAAAAGGGCTGTGTCAACCAGAGAGATTCCCTCCTGCGGCTTCATTCCTACAGAAGTTGCATTTACAAGGATATCGCATGCGCCGATTGCCTCTGCAAGCTTCTGCGCCTCCTCAAGCCTAGTAACCGTTACCTTGCATTCCGGGCATTCCTTTGCAAGCTTCTCCATGGTATTCTCTGCTCTTGCATAGAATTCGTCGTTTCTGTTGAAGATGGCCACTTCAGCCACGCCGTCCAATGCAGCCTGTACCTGAATTGCTGTTGCCGCTCCGCCTGCTCCTAAGACAACCATCTTCTTACCCTTCACTTCCACGCCGTTGATTGCCAGGTTCTTGACGAATCCAACGCCGTCCGTAATATCACCGTATAATTTGCCGTCTTTATTGACAAATACGTTACATGCGCCGATAATACGGGAAGCCGGTGACAGTTCATCCATCAGTTCCGCTGCAATATTCTTACATGGCATTGTAAAATTACCGCCTTTTAAATTCCAAAGCTTAACGGTATCCAGCGTCTGTTTCATACCGTCAATATTAACATCAAAGGCCATGTATGCCAAATCCAGCCCGTCATGCTGGAAACAGAAGTTGTACATTGCCGGAGACCCTGAATGTCCCACTGGTGTTCCAAAAAGCGCCAAAAGACCTGTATGTCCGTTAATTCTCTTTTCCATCTCAATATCCTCCTTAAACGACAGCCTCCTATTAAATCCAAAGCTGTTCTATTCTTATTTCCATTCTGCAAAGGTCTCCCGAATGTACGACAGACCTTTGCAGAATAAACTTTCTTCATACCTTTATCTATTACAGCTTCATAGCAGCGTCATAAGCTTCCTTCGTTGCATCCAGCGCCCGGCGCGCCCTTGTCGCGTCGCCGACAACATATACTTCCGGCACGATTGCCCGAATCTCGTCAGCGAAATCATAAACAACTTCCGGTCCCTCGCGGTGTGTATAACGTGAACTGAAGCCCATAGAGAGAACTACGGTATCGAAGCCTCTTGCCTCGTAAAGGGTCTCGTCAGACTTGTCGGCCGCATTCTTGTAACTTACGCCGTCCGGGAATATCTCGGATACCGCAGCGCTTGTAATCTGCTCGATTCCATATTTCTCAAAAGCTTCCATCAGGAATACTCTGTGCTCATGAATCACGTCCGGTCCGATTGCATCTCGCATCTCAATGACAGACACTTCATGGCCCTGCTCTGCTAAGAATTCCGCCGTCTCTGCTCCAACCATGCCGCCGCCTACAACTAATACCTTATGTCCAACGGGGCGGTTTCCTTCCAGACAGTCAATGCCATGAACAATCTCAGGACTTGTAATACCCTTGATAAATGGAAGAATCAGCGTCTCGGAACCGGTAGCCAGAATCACTGCGTCCGGCGTATCAGCCTTTAACATATCCGCGGTAACCTTGGTATTCATCTTAATGTCAACGCCAGCCTTCTCGCATTTCACTACATAACTCCGGATCATGCCTGTAATATCGCCCTTTCCCGGCGGATAAGCAGCCAGTCTCATATTGCCGCCCAGCTTATCGGAAGCTTCAAACAATGTCACCTCGTGTCCGCGTCTCTTTGCTGTAAACGCAGCGCACATACCGGCAACGCCGCCGCCGATAACATACACTTTCTTCGGCTTCTCTGCCGCCTTGAACCCTTCGGACTCCCGGCCCAGCTTCGGATTGGTCAGGCAGCACACCGGATTGCCCTGATACATATTAGCAACACAGCCCTGCAGACAGGCGATACAAGGAGTCATATCCTCTAATCTCTCCTCCTGGGCTTTCTTCGGCATATGCGGATCTGCCAGCGACTGGCGTCCGAATGCAACCAAATCCGCCTTGCCCTGTCTTACCATCAGCTCTGCAAACTGCGGCTCTGTATAACGGCCTACCGTAACAATCGGAATGGATACGGATTTCTTGATATTCTCTACAAGCTCCGCTGAGAAACCGCCATGGATGCCGGTCGGCGCCCACATATACTCGTCTTTCAAATGTACGGCCCGGGAAACATGAAGCGCGTCAACCCCGCAATCCTCTAAATATGCCGCAATGGCGCACATATCATGGTTATCCAGTCCGCCGAACATATCCTCTGTACTGTTGATACGCGCGAGAACTGCAATCTTCCCCTCTGTCTTTGCCTTAACTTCTTCTACAATCAGACGAGAGAACCGCATTCTGTTCTCAAAAGAACCGCCAAACTCATCAATGCGCTTATTGGTTCTTGGCGACATGAAAGAATTTACCAGGTAACCATGAGCCATATGAATCTCTACCGCGTCAACCCCCGCCTTCATAGCGCGGACAGCCGCTTCGCCGTAACCTTTCACTAACTGGTATACTTTCTCTGTGGAAACCTCTTTCGGAATATCCTTCTTCTCAGAAGCCTGAATCGAGGTAGCCGCCTCAATCGGAGCTCCCGCATTCTTTGCATTTCCCTCCGGCCCTGCATTCTGAAGCTGAATCGAAAGGCATCCGCCCTCTGCGTGAACCGCGTCGGCAATCTTTTTCAAGCTCTCGATACTGTTGTCATTGTACAGGCATGGCTTTCTCGGACCACCCTTAGCGCCCTCGTGTACAACAGTTGCTTCAATGGTAACCAGACCGAACTGCCCCTTCGCACGCTCTGTATAGTATGCAAGGGACTGCTCGGACCAGGTTCCGTCCGTATTTGCAAAGTTATTGCCCATCGGCGGAACCACGAAGCGGTTCTTCACTGTCATAGGTCCAATCTGAATTGGAGAAAACATATTCTTGAATTTCATCTTAATTCTTCCTCTCTCTGAATTTATAAATCGTCTTCAATCATCCCGGCAATTTTCGTTTATTTTTTAACGCACGTCCAAAAACATACTTCGGACTTATCTTTCCATGCATCCTCACCGGACTGTTACCATCCGGCAAGGTATCCCCCCAAAGCTTTCGCTTTTCTGCATTTTACGAAAAATAAGTCCGTAATTTCTTCTGAAATCTAACCTTTTAGTCCTCTAAAAGCTCCGGCCACGTCTCTGCAAGAACCTTCTTTGTATTCTCATATGTATAAGCAGCAGCCTCGTTCAGCCCGCGTCCGAGAATCTCGTCAGAAATAACCTCAACGCCTACCGCCTTCGGGTCTACGCCTGCTTCCTTAATCATCTTAACGAATCCGGCAGTATCCTTCGCGCCTGTTCCCGGAGCAAGACGGTCATGCATAGACTCATCTCTCAAAATAGATGCTGCATACGGCCTCTCATATGCGTCGTTGATCTGAATAGCTACTGTCTTTGCAGCCTGCTCTTTGGTCAGGATATCATACGGCTGGTTTGCTCTTACCCAGTGCCAGGTATCCAGAATCAACGCTGCATTCTCAGCGCCGGAAGCCTTCACAACAGCCCATGCTTTCTCAAGGTTCGGCAAACCGGAATATGGCATCGGCTCAACGCCGATTACTCTCTTGCCAGCTCTATGGCACAGCTCTTTCAACTTCTGAGCAGTATGTTCTACGGAATAATTCTCCATCAGGCCGCAGTTGATATGATTGACTCCAAAAAGGTCACACATATGGAAACACATCTGCTCTTTATATTTCTGTTCATAAGAACGGTTGTCTTCTGCCCACTGAACGATGTACTCAACTTCTGTACACTTCATTCCATGCTTGTCAAGAATTGCAAGGATATCCTCATCAAAAAGACCCTCGTTCAATGCATCAACATAAGTCTCCGCGCGAAGTCCGATTCCATCGTATCCTGCCTCCTTAGCAGCGATTACACGATCCTCAAATTTGCACTGATCTCCCAGTGTCCATGAACTGATTGTAATTGGATGTTTTTTTGACATTGCTCTGTTCTCCTTCCATTTGTTCAAATCAAACATTTTTTCGTAAATATTTCCGTTCAATCTTGTTATATTTACTATGTTATTATTATAATCTATCGTTAATTTAAAAACAAATTGTAAATATAGCATGAACCAATAGATTTTCTTTATAGTTTATGGTAAAATAATATCCATACAAATGAGAAGGAGGAGCATTATGAATTTGTATCATTTGCGCTATTTCGTAACGCTGGCCCATCTGGAACACTACACAAAGGCTGCCGAACTGCTTTCTATCACACAGCCCAGTCTCAGTCACGCAATCTCTTCTCTGGAAAAAGAGCTCGGAGTCAAATTATTCGAAAAAGAAGGCCGCAATGTTGTTCTCACCAAATGCGGACAGGTTTTCTTAGAAGATGTTGAACAGTCTCTGGAAATTCTGGATTCCAGCGTCAGCAAACTTCAGATGACCGGAAGCGGCGAAGGGTTAATCGACATCGCGGTTCTAAGAACGTTAAGTACAAACCTTGTACCGAATATTGTCCGGAATTATCTGGATTCCCATCCTGACAGACAGATTGATTTCCGATTTTATAATTCTACCGGCCTTACGCCGGATATTATCGCCGAACTAAAGGAGCGCAAATACGATATCGCTTTCTGCTCCATGATGGACAATGAACCAACGATTGAGTTCATCCCCATTGCAAGACAGGAACTCGTTCTGATTGTTCCGAAAGGACATCCGCTTGAAGGCAGAGACAACATTAACCTTGCGGAGGCCCTTGACTATCCCCTGATTGGATTTGCCAGACGCAGCGGACTTCGTCCGATTATCGACAAGTTATTTGAACAGTGTGACTCCATTCCGAAATATGCATACGAGGTAGAAGAAGACCATGCTGTAGCAGGACTGGTCGGCGCTTATTTCGGCGTAGCTGTCGTTCCTAATATGCCAATCCTTAATTACATGCCGGTGAACGTCATACATATTGCAAGCCCAAGCTGGGAGCGCATGTTCTACATGTGTACCCTGAAAAATGTATATCAGGCTCCGGCCGTTTTAGAATTTAAAGAATACGCAAAGAACCACGCCGCACTTTAGTGCAGCGTGGTTCTTTTATTCCGGCTTGCCGGACTCTTCTATCAGTTCCAGGGCTTCGCCGTATGCTCCGGCTTCCCCTGCCGCATCATCAGATCTCCCACAGCTTCCGCTGCGTCCTTTCCCTCGAAGAGCACCGCGTTCACCTGCTCCACAATGGGCATATCTATGCCGTATTTCTTCCCTAATTTCACAGCGGCCTTCGTAGAATATACGCCCTCCACCACCATCTTTACTTCATCCATGGCTTCCTGCATACTCATCCCCTGCCCAATCAGATAACCCGCTTTCCGGTTGCGGCTGTGAACACTGGCGCAAGTTACAATCAAATCCCCGACTCCCGTAAGACCGGTGAAACTCTCAACCGCGCCTCCCATCTTCACGCCGAGTCTGGATATCTCATGGATTCCCCGGGTAATCAGCGCCGCTTTCGCGTTATCTCCATACCCAAGTCCGTCGGCAATACCGGCAGCTAAGGCAATCACATTCTTAAGAGAACCTCCCAACTCCACCCCCAGCATATCCGGGCTGATATACACGCGGAAAAATTCATTCATAAACAACCCCTGCAGATATTCCGCCGTCTCCTTTGTCCCGGCTCCGATTACCACACTGGTGGGCAGCTCTCTCGCAACCTCCTCCGCATGACTGGGGCCGGATAACACAGCCACATCTGCTTCCGGCAATTCTTCCTCAATCTGTTTGGAAAGAGTAAGCAGCGTACTTTCTTCAATCCCCTTCGCCACATCCACAATAATCTGGCCTTTCTTCACAAAAGGCTTCATCTGCCTTGCCGTAACCCGCACCGCCGTAGAGGGAACCGCCATTACCAGCACATCCTTCCCCTCCGCTGCCTCTTTCATATCCCAGGTAAATTCCATATCCCCCGGCAGACGTACGCCCGGCAGCTTACTTCTATGCTCCCGCGTCTTTGCCAGCTCTCTGGCTTCTTCCTCCTTATAAGACCACACCTGTACCCTATGTCGGTTCTTATACAGCAAAAGCGCCAGCGCTGTTCCCCAGCTTCCTGCTCCAATCACTCCAATATTCGCCATATCATCCATCCTCCTTACTTCTTCCCCACGCTCAGTTTATTCTCTGTCCCGTTCAAAAGCCGCTTAATATTCGCCCTGTGTTTGAAAAATGCAGATACCACCAGCAGGAACGCTACCCCGTAAATCTCGTACAACGGCCCTCCTTCCACCTTATAATATCCCGTCTGTCCCAATATAACCACAGCAGCAAAATATACCGCAACCACAACCAGAGAACCTGCAGATACATATTTCGTGCCTGCCACAATCCCCGCAAAAACCGCAAGGCATAAGATTACCGTCCAGCTATTGGTGGTGCTGGCAATCAGCCCGGCGGTAACCGCAATGCCCTTTCCTCCTTTAAATCCCATATAGAAAGGATAGTTATGCCCCAGCACCGCGCCCATGCCGGTGTACATCGTTAACACTGGCAGAATCTCTCTCTGGGAATTCCGGAAAATCACGCAGGTCAGGATCACCGCGAAAATACATTTAAACGCGTCTCCGAAAAAAGTAATCGCGCCGGCCTTAATTCCAAGGGTCCTAAGCGCATTGGTGGCTCCCGCATTCCCGCTCCCTATCTTTCTGATATCTACTTTCTGGGTCTTCCCGTACAGATAGCCCGTCTGTATCAGGCCGAACCCATATCCAATCGCCAAACATATCAAACGCTCCAACATTAACGCCCCTTCTCCTTTCTCTCACGAATAAAGAACTTCAAAGATGTGCCCCTGAATCCGAAGGCCTCCCGAATCCGGTTCTCCAGATACCGGGTATAGGAAAAATGCATCAGTTCTTTATCATTTACAAATATGACAAATGTAGGCGGCTTCACAGACACCTGCGTAATATAATACAGCTTCAGCCGCTTTCCCTTATCCGAGGGCGGCTGCTGTAAGGCAACCGCCTCCATCATAATCTCATTCAGTACGCCGGTGGCAATCCGAAGGGTCTGATTCTCAATCACCATATCAATCTTGTCAAATAACTTCGGCAGTCTCTGCCCGGTCTGGGCCGACACATACATAATCTCGGCATAAGGCATAAAAGACAGAACCTCCCGGACCCTGCTCTCATATTCCCGCATGGTTCTGTCGTTCTTCTCAATGGCGTCCCATTTATTTACCACAATGATAACGCCCTTGCCTCTCTCATGGGCGATTCCCGCAATCTTGGCGTCCTGTTCGGTCACCCCTTCGGCGGCGTCAATCACCACCAGAACCACGTCCGCCCGCTCCACCGCCGTCACAGTGCGAATAATGCTGTACCGCTCCAAATCTTCCTTAATCCTGCTCTTTCTCCTCAAACCGGCAGTATCAATAAAAATATATTCCTTTCCATTGTGCAGGATCTCCGTATCGATGGCATCCCGAGTGGTTCCTGCAACATCCGACACAATCACCCGCTGCTTACCGAGCAGCTTATTGATAATCGAAGATTTGCCTACATTCGGCTTCCCAACTATCGCGACCCTGGGCCGCTCGTCCTCTTCTTCCTCCCCGGAACGTTCCGGGAAATGAGCGATCACTTCATCCAGCATATCCCCGATTCCCAGTCTGGAGGCGGCAGATACCGGAACCGGCTCCCCAATCCCAAGATTATAAAATTCATAGACCTCCGGCATGAATTTATCAAAATTATCCACCTTGTTCACCACAAGAATCACTGGCTTTCCTGATCTGCGAAGCATGTCCGCTACCTTGGAATCCGCGTCCACAAGCCCCTGTCTCACATCTGTAATGAAAAGAATTACATCCGCCGTATCAATCGCAATCTGCGCCTGCTCCCGCATCTGCGACAATATAATATCCTTACTCTCAGGTTCAATACCGCCTGTATCAATCAGCGTAAATTTGCGGTCCAGCCAGCTCACATCCGCATAAATGCGGTCTCTTGTAACACCCGGAGTATCTTTCACAATCGAAATCATCTCTCCCGCCAATCCGTTGAACAGCGTGGACTTCCCCACATTCGGCCTGCCAACGATGGCCACCACTGGTTTTCCCATAAATTTCCTCCCTTTTCTTAATTTCCGTCATAGTTCACACGTCGTCTGCGCCGACCTGCAATTTGCAGCATATGAAGGAAGGTATTCAAGAGACGCTTTTAATGGAAGCAAAATCGCTGCTTACGGAGTCTTAGGAACGAAGGCATTCCTGAGTTTCTTAGACTGCGTTGGCAGGGAGTTCGCTGGAATGTTGTCTCGCCTTGCTTCGTATGCTGCAAATTGCAGGCCGGCGCAGGCGACGTGTGAACTATAACAATTTCTTCTGTAGTATAACACATTTCTTCTGATATGGTTGACCTTTTTTAGTAAAAAGTGGTATAAATAATATAGAGACTTTTCAATATATTTATATACAGGAGACACGTATGACAAATATTAAGAATTTAGAGCAGGCAGTACCGGTTGCTCCACTGAAAATTGCTGCGCTGGAAAGCTGCAGAGAATTGGGAAAGAAGGTAAACGACCACATCCTCCAGTTCCGTAAGGATGTAATAACCGATGAATTAGATTCTCCCCTCTTTTCCTCTTATCAGACAGATAACTATCTAATCAATTGCAGTTGTCCGCGTTTTGGCAGCGGAGAAGCCAAAGGATATATCGGAGAATCCATCCGTGGATCCGACCTGTTTCTGATGGTTGACGTGTGCAACCACAGCCTGACCTACACAGTAAACGGCTGCTTAAATCACATGTCGCCGGATGATCATTATCAGGATTTAAAACGTATTATTTCAGCTGCCAGAGGTAAGGCGCACCGTCTCACCGTTCTAATGCCCTTTCTTTATGAAAGCCGCCAGCACAAGCGTACCAAACGTGAATCATTAGATTGTGCGCTGGCGCTGGAAGAACTGACCTATATGGGGGTGGAGAACATCATCACCTTCGACGCGCACGATCCCCGGGTACAGAATGCTATTCCATTAACCGGTTTCGACAATTTTTCACCGCAATATCAATTTATCAAGGCGCTGCTTCGGGCGGAACCTAATCTTAAGCTTGACAAAGATCATCTTCTGATTGTAAGTCCTGACGAAGGGGCTATGCACCGGGCGGTTTATATGTCTAATGTCCTTGGCGTAGATATGGGCATGTTCTACAAACGGCGCGATTACTCTACTGTCGTAAACGGCAAGAACCCGATCGTTGCTCATGAATTCTTAGGAACCGATATCCGGGGTAAGGATTTAATCATCATTGACGACATGATTTCTTCCGGCGAAAGTATGCTGGATGTTGCCCGTCAATTGAAGGAACGGAGCGCCGGACGCGTAATTGTATGTACCACGTTCGGATTATTCACAGACGGCTTTGACAGGTTTGACGAATATTATAACAAAGGTTACATCAACCGGGTTATCACCACGAATCTCACCTATCTGCCGTCCACTGCTTATGAGAAGCCCTATTTTGTAGTAGCAGACATGAGTAAATTTATCGCTCTGATCATAGAATCGCTGAACCACGATATGTCCATCAGCAGTGTGCTGAATCCAACTGACAAGATACATGCCCTATTAGAAAAGCATCGCAGAAAATCAGAATAAAGAGTCAGGTCTGATAAACCCGACTGAAATACCCGTCTGTTTTGCTAAAAAACCGGTGCAGAGAACAAACATTCTCTCCACCGGTTTTTCTATTGATTCAGGGATTCCTCCTGGAGCTTATCAAGCTTTTCCATACATTCATCCACCGACTTTCCATTCAGCAAATCCCGTACAAGCAGACAGGTATTTCCCCACTGTTCCAGCTTCATACCGGCGTTGGAGCCAAGTACATACACACCCTCGCTCACCTTATTATCCAATGGCTCTAATGCAGGGATACAGTCTACATGCACATTTTCCGACGGAGAAATCACCTTATTTGTCTCCGCATACATCTGAAGCGCTTCATCAGACGTAATATGATTCAGCACATTCATCGTATCTTCCAAATGTTTGGCATTGACCCCCACCCCGTAGCCAGACATCGCCATGACCGGCATCTGACCTCTGTCGCTTGGGAATCCAATCACCTGCAGTTCAAAATCAGGCTTTCCGTATGCCGTATCTGCATTGGCCGCTCCCCAGTAAGCCATAACAATCGGCGTTTTCTGTTCCAGAAAATCCGGTCCTTCCCCTTCAATCGCCTCGTAGGTATAGGCTGCTTTGGCGTCAATGTAGCCCTTATCTATCATTTCCTGCAAATATTCAAACCCTTTTCTCATATAATCACTGTATTTACTCTCTCCATTATTGAGAGCCTCAATCTCTGCCTCTGTATTACCACCGTTATATAAATCCGAATATCCCATAGCAAATACAAAACACTCCAGCCACCACCGGTTCGCTCCAATGGGTGTTTCAATTCCTTTTTCCTTGAATACCCTGCAGCATTCCATCAACTCTTCCGGCGTTTCCGGCAGTTTTAATTTATATTCATCAAACATCTCTTTATTTACAAATAAGCCATAAACGACGATTTCCTGCGGAATCGCAACTAATTTTCCATCCACCGTATTCGATATCTTCACAACTTCTCTCAAATTCTCCACATTATCAAGCCCCGATAAATCTTTCAGCTTTCCCTCAGAGCCCAAAATCTGAATGGTATCCGGATTCAGAAGATACAAATCATCCATATCATTGCGTCCCCGTCCAAGCACTACATCATCATAAGACTTTTCCTTATAATTCTCCGCAGTGTAGGTTCTGTATTCCACAGTTAATCCAAGATCCTTCTCCGCTTCAGCAATCGTAAGATCAAACGCTGTCCTGGCAATATTATCCGCGTCCGGGTTCGACTTCTCCATGGGACCGAACAGATTGACAATCTTCCCTCCGCTCTCTTCCTCCTCAGCCAGATTCCTGGCTGGATCATGTCTTTCTCCGCACGCTGTAACCGCAAATGCAACAATTCCAGCCAGCCAGATTGCCGCCCATTTGTTGATTGTTCTTTTCCTGTTCTTTTTCACACCTTTTCCTCCCATTAAATATATTGATTCAGTGTTTTCATTAACAGTTCCATGTCAATCGGCTTTGAGATATGGGCATTCATCCCTGCCGCCATCGCATCTTTCACATCCTCCGTAAATGCATTGGCGGTCATTGCAATAATCGGTATACTTCCAGCGTCCTCCCGCTCCAGTGAACGAATCGCTTTTGTCGCATCATAACCGTTCATCTCCGGCATCTGAACATCCATCAATATTGCGTCAAATTCTCCAGGCGCTGAGCAGCCGAACCGTTCCAGAGCCAGTCTGCCGTTTTCTACAATCACACAAGACACTTCTTCAATATCCAAAAGCTCCTCCAAAATCTCCGCATTAATCTCATTATCTTCTGCCACAAGCAGATGTCGCCCTCTTAGATTCTCCGGCTCTTTTTCATCTGGAACTTTCTCCTGATCAGTCTGCTCATCCTGCATCTCCAGAATCTTTTCTTTAAATGCGGACACAAAGAATGGTTTCGCTAAAAATTCGCAATTCTCTGTCTGGAGAATTTCTTCTCTCACCTCATCTCCATCATATGCTGTCAGGAAGATAATCGGAACCGAAACTGGTACAAAAGAGCGAATCCTCTTTTCTGTCTCCACCCCATCCATTCCCGGCATCTTCCAGTCAAGTAAGATAATATCATAACCTCTTCTTGCTCCAGACGCGTCCTTAACCAGCCGTACAGCTTCTTCGCCGCCCGTAGCTATATCCACAGAAATTCCCACGTCTTTCATCAGCATCTGTATACTCTTACAATTCTCCGGCTCATCATCCACTGCCAGAATCCGGGCTATTCCGCTCTGCTTCCAGAATTCTTCATCTGTCTGTCCATCCGGTATGCGAAGTTCCAATTCTACCCGGAATAAACTTCCCTTTTTCTCTTCGCTAAACACCTCGATGCGTCCGCCCATAAGCTCTACAATATTCTTGGTGATAGCCATGCCAAGCCCCGTACCCTGAACTTTATTCGTAGTACTGTTCTCCGCTCTTGTAAATGCATCAAAAATGACTTCCAGGTACTCCGGCGACATGCCATAACCGTCATCCTCCACCTCAATACGAATATGTTCATACTGACTGGAATGCCGCTTCAGTCCGATAATTCGAAACCAGATATTACCTCCTTCCGGCGTATATTTTACCGCATTAGAAAGAAGATTAATCAAAATTTGATTCAATCTGGTCTCATCCCCCACCAGAAACTCATGCTTTACTCCTGTTACGGAAACATCAAAATTCTGCTCCTTTGCCTTTGCCATAGGACGGATAATTGCATCCACAGAGGAAACCAGATTCTTTAAGGTAAATTCGCCCAGCGTCAATACAACCTTACCGCTTTCAATCTTGGAAACATCCAGTACGTCGTTAATCAGACTGAGAAGATGCTGACCGGAGGCTGTTATCTTCTTCGTATACTCTCTTACTCTGACCGGATTATCCGCGTCCTTTGCAAGCAGCGTCGTAAATCCAAGAATCGCATTCATTGGCGTACGGATATCATGGGACATATTCGACAGGAACGTAGTCTTGGAATTACTTGCAATCTGCGCCGCCTGCAGCGCCTCTGCAAGCTGTTTATTATGCACTTCCCTCTCTTCTTCCCTCTCTTTCCTGATTCTTCTCTGCTGCTTCTGATTCAGATAGAAGAGAAGACAACAGAGGAAGAATGCCGTCAGCATGACAATCACAACAACCAGTATATTCTGATTCACCGATCGTCCTTCCTGCTGTATTGCCTCGATCGGCACATATCCAATCAAATAAATAGAACCGCCGTTAACCGCCCACATAAAAATAAGAGAATCTCTGTTCCGGATATCATGATAAAACATGATATTATCCCCATTTTTCACGCTCTCTGTTATCTTCTCATGAACGTTCGGCTCAAGAATATTATTAGCCCGGTAAAAATCCTCAAGATTCAGATGTCCCGCATTTCTCTCGCCCGCTCCTTTTGGTTTCAGAACAAGCCTCTCGCTCTCTGCATCCATGATATAAAGCATCGCGCTATCATTATAAAATCCTCCCGGCAGAGTCTTCTCAAAAGAATCATAAATATACTCTATATAAAGGGTCCCTAACTCCTGCTTTCCTCTCACTACAGCACATTTCATCGTGTAAGCCCAAGTACCCATCTCATTAACATAAGATTCAGAAATAGGAAGTCCGTCTACCGTCTTCCCGGATGAAAAGTCCAGCTCCTCTTCCGAAAAAATCTCCTCTGCATTAGAAATCCCCTCTGTTTCTCCGGACAAAATCAAAGACATCTTCACCATTGTCTGATTCTTCTCATAAGAAAGAACAAATTCTTCTGAATCTTCCACTGTTGCAATCTCCTGCGCAATCAGCTTTTGAAATTCCGCTTCTTTTTGCAGTATCGCTTCTATCGTACCTTCAATTAAATTCAGACTCTCACTCAGGTTATCAATTGCCGAAGCAGACATCTCCTCCGAAATCTTCCATGACACCGAAAATACAACTGCTCCCAACATACAAAAAACCAAAATAAACGATATAATCAGCCTGGCTCCTTTATTAGTCTTATCTTTTTTCTTCATCTCATAACTCACCTAAAACACATAATACCTGCATCTATATAAAATATAGATATTTTCTACTGCCTGCTACCTTAATTTATACTATATTATCATTATATATTCAAGTCAAAGCTATGCCAAAAAAGGAGACACTTTTTCAGCATCCCCTTATGGGTAACAGATAATATCCTCTATCGGACTCTATTTGTTAAAGTCTGTATAAGATTCTCCATTCTTAAGTACAATTCCTCTGGCCTCCGCCATTTCCGTAACGGTTACAAGCTGATAGCCGTTATTAATCAGTCTTGGAATCAGCTCAATTGCCGCGTCAATCGACGGACTATGTATATCATGCATCAGAACAATATCTCCGTCATCTGCATTGGTCAGCACATTATCAATCGTCATCTGTGCGTTCATCGTCTTCCAGTCCAGCGTATCAATGTTCCAGAGAATCATCGGCATCCCAACACTGGCGCTTACCCGCTCGTCAATCGCACCGTAAGGCGGCCTCATAACCGTAGCTGACTGCCCGCATGCTTCTTTCAGCAATTCGTTCGTCTTCCCAATCTGACCGGCTCCTCCGTCTCCTTCCAGTGTAAGCTGCGGATGATCGAAGGAATGATTGCCAATCTCACATTCCAACTTCTTCATCCGCTTAATCTCTTTCGCATACTGCTCCACATTCTTTCCCTGCATAAAAAAAGTAGCATGTGCGTTATACCTCTCCAGCACGTCCAGAAGCTCGCCGGTTCTCTCGCCCGGACCGTCGTCAAAAGTCAGAGCCATCATCGGTTTATCCGGATCAATCTTACTCTCCCTGGAAACCAGTTTGCCGTCGTCGTCAAATTTGCAGGCAGAAGAACCAACCTGCTTCTTTCCTGTCATCATCATACCGTCATCGTCAAAACAGTACAGCTCACCGTCAAATTCCATCCAGCCGGTAGCCATCGTACCATTGGGATTCAAGTAACACTTTCCTCCGTCCTTCTTCTTCCAGGTATCCTTCTCCATGACGCCCTTCTTGGTAAAATGATACCGCTGCCCGTTAATATCCTGCCATCCGGTTACCTTCTTACCGTCTTCGCCAAAATAATACTGCTCTCCCTTATAGTCTACAAATTCATTCTTCACATAAGAGCCGTCATAACGCTGAAACTTATCCTTCTTCCATTCTCCAACTTTATTCTTCACCTTCAGAGTCCCGTCCGAAATGGTAAGATAGACAATATCCGCCCACTTATTCTTAATCGAATCCGCCAGATCTCCTGTAAATTCCAGCTTAATCGGAAAACTGCCTTCCTTCTTTCCATCCGCTTCACAGGTCAGACTGACGCCGTCACCCATATTCAGTCTCTGAACCAGATCCTTGACCCTGTATCCGGAAGACTCCTCAAGAAGAAGCTCCTGCTGTCCCTCCGGACATCTGGCTGTAACTGTCATAGCAGGAACAGCTTCATCCTGCAGAATCTCCGTATCATTCACCGCCAGTGTAATCTGCGCGCTGGTATCCTTCCCGCTGGCAGACGCCATCTGCACAAAAAGTATCACAAACAGAAACAAAATTCCGGCTCCGGCTAACTTCATCTTACCTCTGTCAAACGTAACCTGATTCAGCGTCATCTTACCTGATGCTGCTTTATCCGCCGCTGCCCGACGGGATACAAGCCTGCCGGCCGGCTTTCTATCCAGCGCAGTTATATTCAGTCTCGACTTCTTTCTTCGTCTTCCTCTGTGGTACTTCGTCTTACTCATTCGTATTCTCTTCCCTCTATGCATCTTTTGTTATACATCAGAATGTCCATTCAGACACCTGACCAAAGTATAACACCTGCCCATGTCAGAATCAAGAATGTAAAACAAATCTTCAGAAATTTCCATACGCTAATTGAGTATCCTCACCCGCAGAACGCCTTTAATTCCAAGCAAATCATTTGTAACCGTTTTCGGAATATCCGAGTCCACATCTATCATGGTATAGGCATAACCGCCCTTGCTTTTATTCGTCATATCGGCAATGTTCATATTATCTTTCGACAGGACATTGGAAAACTGTCCAATCATATTGGGAATATTCTGGTGAAGAATAGTGATTCGCTTATTCTCTCCCGGATGGCCCATATCACAATTAGGATAATTTACCGAATTTTTGATATTGCCGTATTCCAGATAATTGCGCATCTCTTTCACTGCCATCTTCGCGCAGTTATCCTCTGCCTCTTCCGTAGACGCTCCCAGATGTGGGATTACAATCGCACCCTTTACCCCCGCAATCTCCGGCGTGGGAAAATCTGTCACGTAATGCTTCACTTTCCCGGAAACCAGGGCGTCCACAATCGCCTCGCTGTTCACCAGAATATCTCTCGCAAAGTTCAGCACAACTACTCCCTGTTTCATCAGACCGACTGCATTCGCGTCAATCATCCCTTTCGTGCTGTCTAAGGCCGGAACATGAATGGTGATATAATCGCACTCGCTGTATATCTCGTCTACGCTTCTGGCATGACGAACGCTTCTGGACAGCTTCCACGCAGAATCCACCGATACATATGGGTCATATCCGTATACGTCCATGCCCAGATTTGTAGCCGCGTTGGCAACCAATACGCCGATTGCTCCCAGTCCGATTACACCCAGTTTCTTTCCTTCCAGCTCGCAGCCGGCGAATTTCTTCTTGGCTTTCTCCGCCTCTTTCGCAATATTGCCGTCCTCTTCATTTTCCTGTACCCAGTTGATACCGCCCACAATATCTCTGGAGGCCAGAAGCATTCCTGCAATGACCAGCTCCTTGACCCCGTTGGCATTGGCTCCCGGCGTGTTGAAAACAACGATTCCTTCTTCGGCGCACCGGTCTAAGGGAATATTATTTACTCCCGCTCCGGCCCTTGCAATCACCTTCAGATTCTTACCAAATTCCATATCATGAAGTCCGGCGCTTCTTACCAGAATACCGTCCGCATCCTTCGCGTCGCTTACCGGTACATAATCATAGGTCAGATTTCCCAGTCCCACATCAGAAATCGCATTGTAGCAATAATACTTATACATGATTACAGATTCTCCTCCTCAAACTTCCTCATAAACGCAACAAGCGCCTCCACGCCTTCTATCGGCATAGCGTTATAAATGCTTGCCCGCATACCTCCGACAGTCCTGTGACCTTTCAGATTCACAAGTCCTGCCGCCTGAGATTCTTTCACAAACTTCGCATCCAGTTCCTCATCTCCTGTTACAAAGGGAACATTCATCAGGGAGCGGTCTTTCTTCTCCACTGTTCCTTTGAACAGTTTGCTTTCATCCAGAAAATCATAGAGAATCTTTGCCTTTTTGTCATTATATTTCTTCATTGCCTCAAGACCGCCCTGTTTTTTCAGCCACTTAAATACCTTGCCGCAGATATAGATGCCGTATGCCGGCGGCGTATTATACAGAGACTCTGCGTCCGCATGAGTCTTATATTTCAGCATGGTAGGCGTACCCTCCAGCACATCTTCCGTAATCAAATCCTCGCGGATAATTACAATTACGACTCCCGCAGGTCCGATATTTTTCTGGACTCCGCCGTAAATCACACCATATTTCTCAACCTCTACCGGCTCTGAGAGAAAGCAGGAAGACACGTCGGATACCAGGATTTTGCCCTTTGTATCGGGCAGTTCTTTATACTTTGTTCCGTAAATCGTGTTGTTCTCACAGATATATACATAATCTGCATTCTCCGACACCGGCAAATCAGACACGTCCGGTATGTAAGAAAAGGTCTTATCCTCAGAAGAAGCGATTTTATTGGCCTTTCCATACTTCTGCGCCTCCTGATAAGCCTTCTTTGCCCACTGCCCGGTCACAATATAATCTGCCTCTCCATTCTTCATCAGGTTCATTGGTATCATCGCAAATTGCTGGGACGCTCCGCCCTGCAGAAACAATACTTTATAATTGTCCGGAATTCCCATCAGCTCCCGCAAGTCGGCTTCCGCCGTTTCAATAATTTCCTTATATGCTTTTGAGCGGTGGCTCATTTCCATTACCGACATTCCCGTTCCGTTGTAATCCAGCATCTCTTCTGCCGCTTCCCGAAGAACCTCCTCCGGCAATACTGCCGGTCCTGCTGAAAAATTATATACTCTGCCCATTCTTTCATTCCTCCATCTACCACACATCCGTAATTCAATACTCTGACTTCCTGCCGGCTCCCGGCCTCTTTCACTGGCCCTTTCTTCTGGTCTCCTTACATCGAGCCGCCTAGAACCAGACCGACTGACTGTCCGTCCGCCTACAGCTCTTTTGTCTTAAGGTCCCCCTCGTCAAAAGCCTCGCTAATCGGCGCGCCTGGCGCTACCATCGGCCATACCTTGTCGTCCGAATCAATCCGGCAGTCAATCACAACCGGACTCTCCATCGTAAGAGCCTTAGCAAATGCTTCTTTAAATTCTTCTCTTGACGTAACCCGGATTCCCGTTGCACCCAGCGCTTCCGCTAGCTTCACAAAATCTACCTTGTCATTCAGCACCGTTGCCGAATATCTCTTTCCATAGAACAAATCCTGCCACTGGCGGACCATTCCCAGCACATGGTTATTCATGACAACCTGAATCACAGGAATATTGTATCGGGCCGCCGTTGCAATCTCATTCATATTCATGCGGAAGCACCCGTCCCCGGCAATATTAACCACCGTTTTCTCCGGTCTTCCCATCTTCGCCCCTAAAGAAGCGCCCAGACCGTATCCCATTGTGCCTAATCCTCCGGATGTAAGAAGGGTCCTTGGCTCTGTAAATTTATAATACTGGGCGGTCCACATCTGATGCTGGCCCACCTCTGTCACTACCAGCGCGTCTCCCTTTGTCTGACGATAAATCTCTTCAACCACATAAGGCCCTGTTAATCCTTCCGGCGAATAAACCATCGGATATTTCTCCTTATATTCCTGAATCTTCGCAATCCATTCCGGATGATGCTGCTGCTTAAGTTTCTGATTTACTTTGGCAAGGGATACTTTCAAATCTCCTACAATTCCTTCATGGATAACAATATTCTTATTCATCTCAGCCGCATCCACATCAAACTGCAGAATCTTCGCGCGGCTTGCGAATTTCTTCGCATTCCCAACTACCCGGTCGCTGAATCTGGCTCCCAGTACAATCAAAAGATCGCATTCACTGACCCCATAATTGGATGCCTTCGTTCCATGCATCCCCAGCATTCCTGTATATAACTCATCTGTTCCCGGAAACGCCCCCTTCCCCATCAGGGAATCCGTAACCGGCGCGTCCGCCTTCCTGACAAATTCACGGATTTCCTTCGATGCTCCCGACAGTATCCCGCCGCCGCCGATAAAGATAAAGGGCTTTTTCGACTTCTCAATCATCCGGACAGCGTGGTCCAGACCAGCTTCGTCTATCTGCTCCGACGGCAGTACCGGCTCGATCTTTTCCGGTTTATAATCCGCCTTATTTGCAGTAACATCCTTCGGAATATCAATCAGGACCGGACCCGGCCTTCCTTTCTTAGCAATAACGAACGCCTTGCGGATGGTATCGGCAAGCTGCTTTACGTCCTTTACTATATAATTATGCTTGGTAATCGGCATGGTGACACCTGCAATATCAACTTCCTGAAAACTATCCTTTCCAAGAAGCGATACACCTACATTACAGGTAATCGCCACTACAGGGATGGAATCCATATACGCCGTTGCAATTCCGGTTACCAGATTCGTAGCCCCCGGACCGCTGGTTGCAAAGCACACTCCTACCCTGCCAGTGGCCCGGGCATAACCGTCCGCCGCATGGGCCGCCCCCTGCTCATGGGAAGTCAGAATATGGGTAATCTCATCGCTGTGTTTGTACAGTTCATCGTATACATTCAGGATTGCCCCGCCCGGATATCCGAAAACGGTGTCCACTCCCTGTTCTTTCAGACATTCAATAACAATTTGTGATCCTGTAAGCTGCATTCTATTATCCTCTCCTATGCATGATTCTTTGGAATCTCAAGAACTGCTCCGCGATTTCCAGACGTAACCATCGCCGCATATCTTGCCAGATATCCTGTGGTAACCTTCGGTTCCCTTGGCTGCCAGTTCTTTCTTCTCTCTTCTAATACTTCATCGGAAACATCCAGTTCGAGGGACAGCTCCGGTATATTGATTTTAATGACGTCCCCTTCTTCAACCAGCGCAATCGGACCGCCTACTGCCGCCTCTGGCGAAACATGACCGATAGACGCGCCCCGGGAAGCGCCGCTGAACCGTCCGTCTGTAATCAGGGCGACGCTGGAGCCCAGTCCCATGCCGGCAATTGCCGACGTAGGATTCAGCATCTCCCGCATACCAGGGCCGCCTTTGGGGCCCTCATCGCGGATTACAACCACGTCTCCCGCAACAATTTTACCGCCTTTGATGGCTTCAATCGCATCCTCTTCACACTCAAATACTCTTGCCGATCCCTCATGCACCAGCATCTCCTCCACAACTGCCGAGCGCTTTACAACACTTCCGTCGGGTGCAAGATTCCCTTTCAGCACAGCCAGTCCGCCGGTCTTAGAATAGGGATTCTCTACCGGACGAATCACTTCCGGATTCAGATTCACAGCATGCTCAATATTCTCTCCTACCGTCTTTCCGGTAACCGTCATACAGTCTGTATGCAGAAGTCCCAGCTTATCCAGTTCCTTCATGACTGCGTACACACCGCCCGCCTCATTCAAATCTTCCATATAGGTAGGACCGGCCGGCGCAAGATGACACAGATTCGGCGTCTTCTCGCTGATTCCATTTGCAAAATCAATCTCGAAATCCATACCGATTTCATGAGCAATTGCCGGAAGATGCAGCATACTGTTGGTAGAGCATCCTAACGCCATATCAACGGTCAGCGCGTTCAGAATCGCATCCTCTGTCATAATGTCCCTTGGACGGATATCTTTCTCAAGCAGCTCCATTACCTTCATGCCCGCTCTCTTGGCAAGGCGGATTCTCTCGGAATATACCGCCGGAATCGTACCGTTTCCGCCCAGTCCCATACCCAGCACCTCTGTCAGACAGTTCATGCTGTTTGCCGTATACATACCGGAACAGGAACCGCAGGTCGGACAAGTCTTATTCTCAAATTCCAGAAGTCCTTCGTCGGATAAACTGCCTGCCGCATTCGCTCCCACCGCTTCAAACATGCTGGACAGGCTGGTCTTCTTCCCCTGCACCCTTCCTGCCAACATCGGCCCTCCGCTGACAAAAATCGTCGGCACATTAATTCTGGCCGCCGCCATCAGAAGTCCCGGCACATTCTTGTCGCAGTTCGGCACCATCACCAGCGCGTCAAACTGATGCGCAAGAGCCATCGACTCCGTAGAATCCGCAATCAAATCTCTGGTAACCAGCGAATATTTCATACCGATATGACCCATAGCGATTCCGTCGCAAACCGCAATTGCCGGAAATACAATAGGCGTACCGCCTGCCATGGCAACTCCCTGTTTTACCGCATTCACAATCTTATCCAGATTCATATGACCCGGAACGATTTCATTATAGGAACTTACGATTCCTACCAGAGGCCTTTCCATTTCTTCCTTTGTAAGCCCCAGCGCATTAAAAAGCGACCGGTGCGGCGCCTGCTGTTTTCCCTTTGTAACTGTATCACTTCTCATGTTCGTCCTCCTGTTATATCTATGCAGTTTAATTTTACATACTCTTTATTCTCCGCTATATCCTGCGTCTTTATTTAATCTGATATCTACTCTTTTAACCGTTCTTTTATCCGTGCTTCCCGAAAGCCCTTTTCTAATTTGCTGTATTTGCATGATTGTCTTTTATTCTATGTAACCGGCAATCAGATCGCCCATCCTGGCCGTACCGACCTGCGTTTTTCCCTCCGACATAATGTCGATGGTCCGATAGCCTTCTTCCAATACTCGTGCCACCGCCCTTTCGATAGCGTCCGCCTCTTGATCCAAATCAAAGCTAAACCGAAGCATCATAGCCGCTGACAAAATCGTCGCAATCGGATTGGCAATTCCCTTACCTGCAATATCCGGCGCCGAACCGCCGCTTGGCTCATAGAGACCGAATTTCGTCTCATTTAAGCTGGCGCTTGCCAGCATACCGATCGAGCCGGTTACCATACTCGCCTCATCCGACAAGATATCTCCAAACATATTCTCCGTCAGAATTACATCAAACTGCTTCGGGTCTTTTACCAGCTGCATCGCGCAATTATCCACCAGCATATGCTCCAAAGTCACCTCCGGATACTCCAAAGCCACCTGCTCGACAACCTTCCTCCACAATCTGGATGAATCCAGAACGTTCGCCTTATCCACGCTGGTTACCTTCTTCCTGCGCTTCATAGCAATATCAAATCCCCGCTTTGCAATCCGGCGGATTTCCTCTTCATTATAACAAAGAGAATCCGTAGCTGTCAGGACTCCATTTTCTTCCACCGTCTTCCGTTCTCCGAAATACAAACCGCCGGTCAGCTCCCGCATGATCATCATATCAAAACCGCCTTCGGTAATTTCCTCCTTCAACGGACAGGCGCCTTTTAGCTCCTCATAGAGAACCGCCGGCCGCAAATTCGCAAACAGATTCAATTCCTTCCTTATTTTAAGCAATCCCGCTTCCGGTCTTTTGGAAGGCTCTAACTGATACCAGGGCGAAGTCTTTGCATCCCCTCCGATAGAACCCATCAGCACCGCCCCGCAGGACTTCGCGCTCGCGATTGTCTCATCGGTGAGAGGAATCCCATGTACATCAATGGACGCGCCGCCCATTAAAAGCTGCTCATAAGAACAAGTATACCCGAAAACCTCTCCTGCCTTATCTAATACCTTCATTGCCTCTGTCACAATTTCCGGTCCGATTCCATCCCCTTTAATTACGCCAATCTTCAGATTCATATCATACATCCTTTCCTTTTCCCGCCTCACTTTGCACCAAATGCCCGCCTCATTTCCGCTTCAATCACATAGTTTCTGGTACGGCATTCGTTGTTATCGTTTATCTTATCGCATTTTTCTCTTCCTTTCAACCCTTCATCACAGAAAAGTGCAAAAAATTAGAGCGCCCTCTGTTTCAAAGGAGCGCCCGATTTCTATTTTCTTCTCTATCTAGTTGATGAGTATTAGTCAGCCGCCGGCTTCTCAACCTGCGCAATGGCCGCCTTCTGCATCGGAATACGGCAGTTTCTGTTGCTTCCAAATTCAACAATCACATCATCGTCCGTAATATCAATAACGACTCCGTAAAATCCGCTTGTGGTAAGTACCGTATCTCCAACCTCCAACTCGGAAATCATCGCCGCGACTCTCTTCTGCTCCTTCTTCTGCGGTCTCATCAAAATCCAGTAAAATCCTCCGATGATTACTGCATAAATAAGTATAATACCCAGTCCGCCGCCAATGCCTCCGGATGCTGCTAATGAAAACATATCTTATTCCTCCTGTTAATTCTTATTTCTGTTTCGTTTTTAGACACTAGAAGTATCATACACAATTTCTCCTGATTCATCAAGAGTTTTTTACGTTTTTAGCCCTTCCAGCGTCCGCTTTTTAAATTCGCTGTAATTTCCCGCATCTATGGCAGCGCGGATATCTTCCATCAGATGATTATAAAAATACAGATTATGCAGTACGCACAGCCGCATCCCCAGCATCTCTTTCGCCTTCA
>CATJPU010000188.1 GCA_949742505.1 uncultured Lachnospiraceae bacterium
CAGGAGAAATTACACGAATTTATGGGCCAATAGGCATGATAGTAAGGAGGTATGTCTGTGGGAACAGAGCAAAAAAAGTTTAAATTAGTCTCGGAATATAAACCTACCGGAGACCAGCCGGAGGCAATAGAGGCACTGGTAAAGGGATTCTGGGAAGGCAACCAATGCCAGACTTTACTAGGTGTTACGGGTTCCGGAAAGACATTTACGATGGCGAATGTCATACAGGAACTGAATAAGCCAACCCTTATCATAGCGCATAATAAAACGCTGGCAGCGCAGCTGTATGGAGAATTCCGTGAATATTTCCCGGAGAATGCAGTGGAATATTTTGTGTCCTACTATGATTATTATCAGCCGGAAGCCTATGTCCCTTCTTCCGACACCTATATCGCCAAGGACTCTTCCATCAATGACGAAATAGACAAACTTCGTCATTCTGCTACCGCGGCTCTTTCTGAGCGGAGGGATGTGATCATTGTAGCCAGCGTGTCCTGTATCTATGGTCTGGGTTCGCCTATTGACTATCAGGAGATGGTGATTTCCCTGCGTCCCGGTATGGAAAGAGACCGGGACGAGGTGATCCGGAAGCTAATCGATATTCAATATGACCGTAATGAGATGGATTTCCACAGAGGAACCTTCCGGGTCAGAGGGGATGTGTTGGAGATATTTCCGGCAGGTTCCGGTGAAGAAGCAGTCAGGGTAGAGTTTTTCGGGGACGAAGTGGAGCGGATTACCGAGGTGGATGTGCTGACAGGAGAAATTAAGCGGGAGTTGAATCATATTGCTATCTTTCCAGCGTCTCACTATGTGGTTTCCAAAGAGAGCATGGAAAGGGCTATTGGAGAAATTGAGAAAGAACTAGAGGGACAGGTCAGGCATTTTAAGCGGGAAGACAAGCTTTTAGAGGCGCAGAGGATTTCAGAGAGGACGAATTTTGATATTGAAATGATGCGGGAGACGGGATTCTGCTCTGGTATTGAGAATTATTCCAGGCATTTAACCGGGCTTGCCCCGGGACAGCCGCCGCATACGCTGATTGACTATTTTCCGGATGATTTTATCCTGATGATTGACGAGTCCCATATAACCGTTCCGCAGGTGGGCGGTATGTACCATGGGGACCAGTCGCGGAAGAGGACGCTGGTGGAGTATGGATTTCGGCTTCCCTCGGCGTTGGATAACCGGCCTTTAAGCTTTGAAGAATTTGAAAGTAAGCTGAATCAGGTGCTATTTGTGTCGGCGACGCCGGGAGCTTATGAAGAGCGAAATGAACTTATGCGTGCTGAGCAGGTGATCCGGCCTACCGGACTTTTGGATCCGGAGATTGACGTACGTCCGGTGGAAGGGCAGATTGACGACTTGATCGGTGAAGTGAAGAAGGAAACGGCCAGGAAGAATAAGATTCTGGTTACGACTCTGACGAAACGAATGGCAGAGGATTTGACGGATTATATGAGAGAACTGGGGATTCGGGTGAAGTATCTCCACTCGGATATTGATACGCTGGAGCGGGCAGAGATTGTCCGGGATATGCGTCTGGATGTATTTGACGTTCTGGTTGGGATTAACCTTTTAAGAGAGGGACTGGATATACCAGAGATTTCGCTGGTCGTGATATTGGATGCGGACAAAGAAGGATTTCTTCGTTCTACTACGTCGTTGATTCAGACGGTAGGAAGGGCTGCGAGAAACGCAGAGGGGCATGTTATTATGTACGCGGATTCGATCACAGATTCCATGCGTCAGGCGATTGAGGAGACAAAGCGACGTCGCGGAATCCAGATGCAGTATAATGAGAAGCATGGTATTACGCCTCAGTCAATCCATAAGGCGGTTCGGGATTTGATTAGTATTTCCAAGAAAGTGGCGGCAGAAGAGCTGCGGCTGGAGAAAGATCCGGAATCCATGAGCAGAGAAGAATTAGAGAAGCTGATTAGGGATGTGACAAAACAGATGAAGAAGGCGGCGGCGGAATTGAATTTCGAGGCGGCAGCGGAACTGCGCGATAAGATGACAGAGCTGAAGAAGCAGCTGCAGGAGATGTAAGAATGTGTATACCTTATCGGACAAAGTCCGTTTGCTTGGAGGACGTTGTTAGTTATTTGATTTGAAGTATTCAGTGCAGTATCAGGTATAGCAACGGAAAAATTATAAATTTAAAGTATGGAATTGAAGAGCTCTTTGATTTGCGAGGGCAGATAAAAGAAAGAACAGGAGAAGAGTATGGCTGGAAGGACGAAAAATAAAAATTATATTAAGATACGGGGAGCGAATGAACACAATTTGAAGGATATCAGTCTGAACATTCCCAGAGATGAGCTTGTGGTACTGACAGGCTTATCCGGTTCAGGAAAGTCCTCCCTTGCATTCGATACGATTTATGCAGAGGGGCAGCGCCGTTATATGGAGTCACTATCTTCTTATGCGAGACAGTTTTTGGGACAGATGGAGAAGCCGAACGTAGAAAGTATTGAAGGCCTTTCGCCGGCTATTTCCATTGACCAGAAGTCAACCAACCGGAATCCACGTTCTACGGTAGGAACGGTGACTGAGATTTATGATTATTTTCGTCTGCTGTATGCCAGAATCGGAATTCCTCACTGTCCGAAATGTGGAAAAGAAATTAAGAGGCAGACGGTAGACCAGATGGTGGATCAGATTATGGAGATGGAACAGGGTACTAGAGTTCAGTTACTGGCACCGGTAGTCAGAGGACGTAAAGGTACTCATGCCAAGCTTTTGGAGCGCGCTAAGAAGAGCGGCTATGTACGCGTTCGGATTGATGGGAATCTGTACGAACTGTCGGAAGAGATCAGCCTGGATAAGAACATTAAACATAATATCGAAATCATTGTGGACAGGCTGGTAATAAAGCCCGGCATTGAGAAGAGACTGACAGATTCCGTTGAGAATGTGATGCATTTATCAGAAGGACTTTTGACGGTGGATGTGATTGGCGGCGAGCCCATGAACTTTAGCCAGAGTTTTTCCTGTCCGGATTGTGGAATCAGTATTGAGGAAATTGAACCCAGAAGTTTTTCTTTTAATAATCCTTTTGGAGCTTGTCCTGAGTGCTTTGGACTGGGATATAAGATGGAATTTGACGAGGATTTGATTATTCCGGATAAGAGCCTTAGTATCGAGCAGGGAGCAATTGCCGTAATGGGATGGCAGTCGGCAGGAAAAAAAGGAAGCTTTACAAGAGCAATTTTAGACGCGCTTTGCGAGAAATATCACTTTTCTCTGGATACGCCGTTTGAAGAGTATTCTCAGGAGGTTCATGATATTTTGATTCATGGTACAGGAGGAAAGAAGGTAAACGTTCACTATTTTGGGCAGCGGGGCGAGGGATTTTATGACGTTGCCTTTGAAGGAATCCTTAAGAATGTGGAACGCAGGTATAAGGAAACTTATTCGGAAACATCTAAGGCGGAGTATGAAGAGTATATGCGTGTTACGCCATGCCGCGCCTGCAAAGGACAGCGTCTGAAACCGGGGGCTCTTGCAGTGACTGTTGGGGATAAGAATATTGCTGCGATTACGGCATTTTCGATCGAGAAGCTTATGGATTTTCTGACAGGTCTTGAACTGACCAGTCAGCAGCAGTTAATTGGCGCTCAGATTTTAAAGGAGATTCATGTCAGACTCAGGTTTCTTCTGGACGTGGGGCTGGATTATCTGACTTTGTCCAGAGCCACTGGTTCTCTCTCTGGCGGCGAGGCGCAGAGAATCCGTCTCGCTACCCAGATTGGCTCCGGTCTTATCGGGGTGGCTTATATCCTGGATGAACCCAGTATCGGTCTGCATCAGCGGGACAACGATAAGCTTCTGGGAACTTTGAAGCATCTGCGGGATTTGGGAAATACGGTGATTGTTGTAGAACACGATGAGGATACGATGTTTGCGGCGGATCACATTGTGGATATTGGTCCCGGCGCCGGGGAACATGGCGGAGAGGTTATCGCAGAGGGTACGGCAAGAGACATTATGAAGTGTAAGAAGTCTGTTACCGGCGCGTATTTGAGCGGCAGAATACGCATACCAGTTCCGGAGGAGAGAAGAGCGCCTTCCGGATGGCTGAAGGTGGCGGGCGCACAGGAGAATAATCTGAAGAATATTGACGTCGAATTTCCGCTTGGAGTGATGACCTGTGTGACTGGCGTGTCCGGTTCCGGTAAAAGTTCTCTGGTAAATGAAATCCTCTATAAATATCTTGCTAAGAAGTTAAACCGGGCCAGAACAATACCCGGTAAGCATAAGAAAATAGAAGGAATCGAACAGTTGGATAAGGTTATCAATATTGACCAGTCTCCGATCGGGCGGACGCCCCGTTCAAATCCTGCGACTTATACTGGAGTATTTGATTTGATTCGGGACTTATTTGCGGCTACGCAGGACGCCAAAGAGCGGGGATATAAGAAGGGGCGTTTCAGCTTTAACGTGAAGGGAGGGCGATGCGAGGCCTGTTCGGGGGACGGGATTATTAAGATAGAAATGCATTTCCTGCCGGATGTGTATGTGCCCTGCGAGGTCTGCGGCGGAAAGCGCTATAACAGAGAGACACTGGAGGTTCACTATAAAGGAAAGAATATCTATGACGTACTTGATATGACGGTAGAGGAAGCGCTGAAGTTTTTTGAAAATGTTCCTTCAATTCGCAGGAAGATTGAGACGCTGTACGACGTGGGCTTGTCTTATCTGAGGCTTGGGCAGCCGTCTACAACCCTTTCCGGCGGAGAAGCCCAGCGGATTAAGCTTGCGACAGAGTTAAGCAAGCGGAGTACCGGCAAGACCGTTTATATCCTGGATGAACCTACGACCGGACTTCATTTTGCAGATGTGCATAAGTTAACAGAGATACTGAAACGTTTAGCCTCTGATGGCAATACGGTAATTGTGATTGAGCACAATCTGGATGTAATTAAGACCGCGGATTATATTATTGATATCGGGCCGGAAGGCGGAGACAGAGGCGGAACCGTAATTGCTAAGGGAACGCCTGAGGAGGTGGCGTCAAATCCGGTATCTTATACAGGGAAATATATACAGGCTATGTTGGAAAAGGCTCTGGAAAAGTAAAAAATCCTTTTCATCTGCAGGAAAGTTTACTATAATGAAGATACTTTATATACTTTGCCGGACGAAGTCCGCCCGCCCAGAGGGCCTGAATTAGGGTATGCTCTTGGATAAATCTTACCGGGCAAGGTCCGCCGTCCGCAGGACATGTATTATGGCGTGTCTTTGGGTGCAACCGGTGCGAATAGAAGCAAATGAAAGAGTGCAATATAATATATGTCGAAAAAAATAAGGTGCATTGGAAATATTTATGAATAAGAATGAATGAAAAAGAGGTATAATAAGTAGAGTTACTTATTATACCTCTGTGCATAACTGCGGACCGGGGATGTCTGCTGTTAAAGTAAAAGCAGGTATTTGATGAAAGGGGAACAAAGAATGGCAGTTGATATAGGGATTGATTTGGGAACCGCTAGTGTTCTTGTATATGTGAAGGGAAAAGGGGTTATTCTGAAAGAACCTTCGGTAGTTGCATATGACAGAGATTCGAACACGATTAAGGCGATTGGCGAAGAAGCCAGACTGATGCTTGGGCGTACTCCGGGAAATGTTGTGGCGGTCAGACCAATGAGGCAGGGGGTAATTTCTGACTATACGGTAACAGAGAAAATGATCAAATATTTTGTGCAGAAGGCTCTGGGAAGACGTTCGTTCAGCAAGCCGCGTATCAGTATCTGTGTGCCAAGCGGTGTGACGGAGGTGGAGCGTAAGGCTGTGGAAGAAGCTACCTATGCGGCGGGGGCGAGAGAAGTGCGTCTGATAGAGGAACCGGTAGCGGCGGCTATCGGCGCCGGACTTGATATTTCCAGACCATGCGGCAATATGATTGTAGATATCGGAGGAGGAACGGCGGATGTTGCAGTGATTTCTCTGGGAGGAACAGTGGTCAATACGTCGATTAAAATTGCGGGAGACAATTTTGATGAAGCCATTGTGCGGTATGTACGAAAGAAGCATAATCTGCTGATTGGAGAACGGACGGCGGAGGATATTAAGATTAAAATCGGAACTACTTACCCGCTGATTGAGGAAGAATCAATTGAGGTAAGGGGACGCAATATTTTAACCGGACTGCCTAAGACTGTGAAAGTGACCTCATCCGAGACAGAAGAAGCCTTAAGAGAGACCACCGGTCAGATTATTGAAGCTGTTATTAGTGTGTTGGAGCGGACGCCGCCTGAGCTGTCTGCGGATATTTTAGACAGAGGAATCGTTCTGACCGGAGGCGGAGCAATGCTGCGAGGACTTGAAGAGTTGATTGAAGAGAGGACTGGAATCAATACGATGACGGCAGAGAATCCGATGACAGTTGTTGCAATTGGTACCGGACAGTTTGTGGAATTTATGAGTAATCGGAAAGAAGTATAGATGGAAGAGATAAAGGGATACGTAGAGCACATTGTATACCGTAATGAAGAGAATGGGTATACGGTATTTAATCTGAACAATGAAGACGGAGAAATTACCTGCGTGGGGTCCTTCCTGTATATTGAAGAGGGAGAACTGCTGAAGCTGACCGGAGATTACGTGACGCATGCCGTTTACGGCCTGCAGCTTGCAGTGTCGGCTTCGGAGGTTTGTGAACCGGAGGATTTGATGTCTATTGAGCGGTATCTGGGGTCCGGGGCGGTTCGTGGTGTTGGAATGGCGCTGGCAGGCCGGATTGTACGCAAATTTAAGGAGGATACTTTTCGGATTATTGAAGAGGAGCCGGAGCGTCTCTCAGAGGTAAAAGGAATCAGCGAACGTAAAGCGAGGGAAATTGCAGAGC
The DNA here is from genome assembly GCA_949742505.1 of uncultured Lachnospiraceae bacterium. Lineage (GTDB taxonomy): Bacteria > Bacillota > Clostridia > Lachnospirales > Lachnospiraceae > Claveliimonas. The sequence goes on from CATJPU010000188.1 coordinate 6,854, forward strand.
AGGTTGAAGGAAAAAGAGAGATGCGTCAGGCAATGATTTATCTGCAAAAGTATGGAATCAGCACGACTCTGGCAGCAAAGATTTATCAGTATTATGGCAGCAGCGTTTATCGGGTGCTGGAGGAGAATCCTTACCAGATGGCGGATCATATCAACGGAATCGGATTTAAGACTGCAGACGAGATAGCCAGACGGATTGGGATACACACAGATTCCGATTACAGAATACGCAGCGGTATTTTCTATACCTTACTGCAGGGAGTCAATGCAGGACATGTTTTTCTGGAAGAAGGCATGCTCGCCCGACATGCAGGGGAACTTTTGGAGGTAGCGATAGAGCATGTTGAAAAATATCTGATGGACCTTTCTATGGAACGGAAGATTGTAGTAAAAGAAGCAGAAGGTATCCGTCGGGTATATCCATCCAATTATTATTATATGGAGCTGAATACGGCGAAGATGCTTCATGATTTGAATATTAACTGCGAAGTGTCGGATGCCAGGATTTTGCACAGACTGAAGAAGATCGAACAGAATATGGAACTTCCTCTGGACGACATGCAGCGAAATGCAGTTGTAGAGTCCGTGAGACATGGAGTTATGGTGCTGACCGGCGGACCAGGAACGGGAAAGACAACTACAATCAACGCGATGATTCGCTATTTTGAGAGCGAAGGACTGGATATTTATCTGGCTGCGCCTACAGGCAGGGCGGCCAAGCGTATGACAGAGACCACCGGCTACGAGGCGCAGACAATTCACCGTCTTCTGGAGGTAAATGGAAATCCTCAGGAAGAGGGACAGAAAAGTGGGTTTGCCAGGAATCAGGAGAATCCATTAGAAGCGGATGTGATTATTATTGACGAGACTTCCATGGTAGATCTTCCGCTTATGCATGCGTTACTGTCAGCAGTTTGTGTCGGAACCAGGCTGATTATGGTAGGAGACCGGAATCAGCTTCCGTCAGTAGGGCCGGGAAGAGTATTGAAGGATATTATAGATTCCGGCTGCTTCCCGGTGGTTATGTTAAAACATATATTCCGGCAGGCGGAGGAAAGTGATATTGTGGTCAACGCACACCGGATTAACAGAGGCGAGCCAGTGATGCTAGATAATAAGAGCCGGGACTTTTTTTTCCTGAGACGTCAGGATGCCAATACAATTATCAATGTGATGCTGACGCTGATTCAGAAGAAACTTCCCAAATATGTCGATGCGGGAACTTTTGACATACAAGTGCTGACGCCTATGCGTAAAGGATTGCTGGGAGTAGAACGTCTGAATGGCATTTTGCAGGAGTATTTGAATCCGCCGGGCGCGGCCAAAACAGAAAGGGAGCAGGGAGGACGGAAGTTCCGCGTGGGCGATAAGGTTATGCAGATAAAGAATAATTATCAGCTGGAATGGGAAGTGTGTACGAAATATGGAATGACAGTTGATAAAGGCATTGGAATTTTTAACGGCGATATGGGGATTGTAAAAGATATTAATACATACACAGAGCATCTTACAGTGGAATATGACGAACACCGTATTGTAAAATATCCATTTCAGCAGTTGGACGAGCTGGAACTTGCTTACGCCATTACCATACACAAGTCTCAGGGGAGCGAGTATCCCGCGGTGGTGATTCCGCTTCTTAACGGCCCCAGACAGTTATATAACCGGAATTTAATTTATACGGCGGTAACCAGGGCGAGAAAATGTGTAACACTGGTGGGGAGCGATATGGTTTTTGCGGAAATGATTCATAATAATACAGAGCAAAACCGGAATTCCAGTTTATCAGAGCGTATCAGGGAGTTTGAATTATGAGGCGGCGAAGGCAAATAAAGGGAAGAAAGACAGAAGGAGGCCTGCTGGAACTTCTGTATCCCCCTGTCTGTCCATTTTGCGGCAGAGTGACAGCGGAAGATATTTGTGATGAATGCAGAAAAAAATTAAAGTATATTGAAGAACCAAGGTGTATGCGCTGCAGCAAGCCTCTTCGAAGTGAGGAGAGGGAGTACTGTTACGACTGTGAAAGGCATACGCATGTATATGAGAGAGGATATGCGCTATGGATGCATTGCGGCGATGTACAGAGGGCAATTTACCAGTTTAAATATCATAATCAGAGAATCTACAGCCGTTTTTTTGGAAAGGAACTTTTATCCAGATATGGACAGGCTGTCAAAAGGTGGGAAATCACCACAATTATTCCGATTCCGCTTAGCAGAAAGAGAAGAAGAATCAGAGGATTTAATCAGGCTGAGCTTCTTGCCAGGGAACTGGGCAGGGGGCTTGGCATACCTGTTGATGCGAAGAATCTGGTTCGGGTACGGGATACCAGTCCGCAGAAGAAAATGGATGCAAGGGGGAGAAGTTCGAATCTTAAGCAGGCGTTTGCGTGGAGAGGGAAGAGCAGAGTTTTTGGAAATGTATTATTGATTGACGATATATATACTACAGGGAGTACGATTGATGCTGCGGCAAGAGTGCTGAAAAGACATGGGGCAGGGAAAATTTATTTTTTAACTATTAGTATTGGACAAGGATACTGATATTTGTTATACTACTCAATGATGGGTTACTATAGGATTTAGACGACAGAGGTGTAACATGATAGATGAGAAGAAAGTGAAACTGATGACGCGTATGGCTTCCTATGAAAATAATGAAGGCAGGGAAGACTTAAAGATCAGTGCATATTATAGAAAAGACTATGCCAGTATCCATATGGTGTATACGATTATCTGGGTGACGATTGGATATGGGTGTCTGATGCTTCTGATTGGTTTCTGTTTATTTGATAAGTTAATGGAGTCTTCATCCATGAGTACAGTTATGACGCTTGGAATCGGAGTGGTTGTGGGATATTTTGTGGTGGTAATAGCATATTCAGTAGCGACTCATACCGTGTACAGTAAGAAACACCAGATAGCGCGAATGCGGGTGAAAAAGTATAATCATGATTTGACCAGATTACTGAAGATATATGAAAAGGAGAAACGATAAAGATGGATGGTATATTAGAATTAAAAGGGCAGCTTCAGAAGATTTATGCACAGTATTCTAAATATATAGATAAGATAATCCAGTTTGTTTTGGCAGTGTTTACATTTTATATGATAAACGATAACATAGGATTTATGCATATGCTTACGAATCCGGTAGTTACGCTTGGTCTTTCAGTAGTATGCACGTTTTTGCCGCCGGTATTTACGGTTCTTTTGGCAGCGGCGCTGGTTTTGGGGCATGTATATTCTTTGTCTTTGGGAATGCTGGTTGTGACAGCGCTTGTTTTTCTTTTGATGTTTATCTTTTATTTGAGGCTTGCGCCAAAGACGTCAATCGTGGTGCTTCTTATGCCTTTGGCCTATCTGTTAAAGATTCCGGCCGTAATTCCGATTGCAGCGGCGCTGATTGGCTCGGCGGTATATGCCGTTCCGGCGGCTCTTGGTACGATTGCCTACTATCTGATTCATCAGATTAAGGATTCAGCAGCAGCGATACAGACAGCAGAAGGAGGCAATATCCTTACAGATATGATTAGCTTTGCGAAGCAGTCGCTGACCAGTAAAGAGATGTGGTTGTTTGTAATTGTGGATATTATCTGCGTATTGACAGTTTATGGAATACGCAGATGTGCTATTGCGCATGCATGGAAGTTTGCAACTGTAGTGGGAGCAGGGCTTTATATCGTGGTATCGGCTGTGGGAGGAGCAGTGTTGGATGTGAAGATTTCTTACGGTGTATGGGCAATTGGCGCTGTAGTGAGTATCGTGGTTGGATTTGTGCTGGAGATTCTCTTCTTTTGTGTGGATTATTCCAGATGCGAAAGTCTCCAATACGAAGATGATGAATATTATTACTATGTGAAAGCTGTTCCAAAGGTAGGCGTTACGGCGTCGGAAAAGATGGTAAAAAGAATCAACAGGCGGGAAGATATCATGAATGAATCGGAGATTATTGATTCCGATGAGCTTCGAAAGAGAAGTAAAAAAAAGCAGGAGAGTCAGAATTCACATTCCAATCCGGTTAAAAAGAATAATCTGGCATATGCGGCGTCGGAGAAAAATCAAAACCGGACAAAGAAAAAAAGCAGTTCGGATAAGACCAATACAGAACATTTGCTTTTAACGAGAAGTTTAAGGAAAGATTTGAATCTGGATGAGAAGAGGAAATAATTAGATTGATTTATATGAATTTTAGAAAAGAGCAGAGGGAGAGACAGGATGGAGCAAAGAACAGCACAATTCATTGAACAATATCTAAAAAGCCTGTACTTTCCGCATGTAGGTATTATGGATATGCTGGAGATTATAATTATTACGTTTCTGGTATATCAGATTATGATATGGATTAAGAATACAAAAGCCTGGATGCTGCTTCGGGGGATTCTGGTCCTTTCAGTATTTATTCTGATTGCAGCGCTGCTGCAGATGCATACGATTTTGTGGATTGTAAGGCATATGGCTACTGTAGTGGCTACGGCAGCGGTTGTGGTTTTTCAGCCGGAACTGCGGAGGGGATTGGAAAAGCTTGGTGAGAAACAGATTATCTCTTCCATGGTGCCTTTTGATACAAAAGAAAAGGGGCGATTCAGTGATAATACGGTGGATGGAATCATCAGGGCGGTATTTGAGATGAGTAAGGTGAAGACAGGCGCGTTGATTGTAGTAGAGCAGGCGATTCAGCTTACGGAATATGAGAGTACAGGGATTCAGATGGATTGCCTTGTTTCCAGCCAGGTGCTGATTAATATATTTGAACATAACACGCCGTTGCATGATGGCGCTATTATTGTGCGTAATGACCGAATTGTAGCCGCTACCTGCTATCTGCCGTTGTCAGATAATATGGGGCTGAGCAAAGGTCTCGGAACAAGACACAGAGCGGCGGTAGGCATGAGCGAGGTCAGCGACGCGCTAGTGGTTGTAGTATCAGAAGAAACAGGCCATGTGTCAGTGGCCCGGGGGGGAAGGCTGACCAGGGGACTTACAGCAGAGGAGCTTAGAGAGCAGTTTGTTCGGATTCAGAATAAGAGAAAAGCCTCAAGAAGATTATTTGCAAGACAGAAAGGAAGGTCGGGGCATGGGAAAGATTCTTAAAAACAATCTTGGCCTGAAATTGTTAGCCTTTTTGTTTTCATTTCTTTTATGGCTGATAGTGGTCAATATAGATAATCCGGTTATGTCCAAGACATTTTCCGGAATCCCGGTTATTGTGGAGCATTCAGAGATACTTACGGAGCAGAAAAAGACTTATCAGATTGTGGATGATACGCAGAATGTGAATGTTACTATATCGGCAAAACGCCGTACTTTAAATAAGATTAAAGCAGAGGATATTATTGTAACCGCAGATATTAAGGAGATGTATCTGGATTCTCAGATACCCTTAGAAGTTGTGGTTATTGGATATGAAGGGAGTTATGAGAATGCGCTGACGAATCCAAGGAATTTACAGATTCAAATAGAAGAAAATGTCAGCAAGACGTCTAATATTACGCCAATGGCCACAGGTGAAGTAAGAGATGGATTTGTTCTTGGTAATCTGACAACAGATCCGGAAACAGTGACCATTAACGGACCGGAATCACTGGTTGATAGAATCAGTAAAGTGGTGGCAGAAGTTGACGTATCTGGTTTGGGAGAGGATACAACGCTGACATCACAGCTTGTATTCTATGATGAAGATAATAATATGATTGACCAGTCAAGGCTGGCAAATAACCTCGGTAATTTTGGAGTAAATATACGGGTTACGCTATATAAGACCCGTATGGTTCCGATTCATGTAGATACTTCTCTGATTGAAGTGAAAGAGGGATATTCCGTTTCATCTATAAAAATGGCGCCGGAAGAGATTGAGATAACCGGACCGGATGAGGTTCTGAATGCGGTAGAGAGTATTGAGATTCCGGCAGAAGAGTTCGAGGGGGGAGTGGTAGATTCCCGGACAGATTTTGCGTTTGATTTGCTGGAATATCTGCCGGATGGAATCCAACTGGCAGACAGTATGGCGAATTCTATGATTGTTACAATTGCGGTTGAGCGGGACGGGACCAGGAATTTTGAGCTTCCTATCGGCTCGATTACAGTGAAGAATTTAGATGATGCTCTGCGCATGAGTTACAATAAAACGGAAGATTTGGAAGTACATGTGAGAGGGTCAAAAGAAAAACTTGACGGTTTGAATATTGAACGGATAGCAGTCATTGATCTCAAATCATATCAGAAGGCAGGAACATATACGGTACCGGTGGATATAGAGCTTCCGGGAGGTTGTTACTTAGAAGGAGAGGTCAAGGTTGAGATTGTACTAGAGAAAAAAGAGAATGGAGGTTAAGAAGCATGGTTAGCAAAAAGGTTACAATCGTTAATCCTACAGGGCTCCACTTGCGGCCGGCTGGAATTTTCTGTAATACAGCGGTAAGGTATGACAGCAGAATTACATTCCAGCATGGTGATACGAATGCGAATGCAAAAAGCGTTCTCAGCGTGTTAGGAGCGTGTATTAAAAAGGGAGATGAAATTGAATTGATATGCGAGGGTGCAGACGAGCAGGAAGCTTTGGCTGCAATGGTTAGAGCAGTAGAAGACGGCCTGGGGGAATAGGCCGGATAAAGGAGAAAAAATGGGAAAAGCTACATTAGTAATTATGGCGGCCGGGATAGGCAGCAGATTTGGCGGTGGAATTAAACAGTTGGAGACAGTGGGGCCTGGCGGTGAGATTATTATGGATTATTCGATTCATGACGCCATAGAAGCTGGTTTTGATAAAGTAGTCTTTGTAATTCGGAAGGATCTGGATGCAGATTTTAAACGAATTATTGGCAGGCGTATTGAGAAAATTGTGAATGTAGAATATGCATACCAGGAGCTGGACGATATTCCGGAGAAGTTTCTGGATAAAGCGAAAGAACGGAAGAAGCCATGGGGAACCGGCCAGGCAATTCTCTGCTGTAAAGGTCTGATAAAAGAGCCGTTTCTGGTCATTAATGCCGATGATTATTATGGGAAAGAAGCATATCAGAAGGCTTATGAATATCTGGTAAATAAGCCGGAGAATAATGGTTATACGGCGTGTATGATAGGATTTATTCTGAAAAATACTCTGAGTGATAACGGCGGTGTGACCAGAGGAATCTGTAAGGTAGATGACAAACACATGCTGACAGAGATTGTGGAGACGCATAATATCGTTAAAACCGGAGACGGCGCGGCAGTGAAGAACGAAAAGGGAGAACTGACTGCCGTAGATTTGGAATCTGCGGTATCGATGAACATGTGGGGACTTTCACCAGAATTTATTGGGATATTGGAGAATGGATTCGAAGAATTTCTGGATGGACTGGATGCAGAGAATCCAACGGGAGAATATCTGTTGCCGACAATTATCGGAGAACTGCTTGAGGAAGGACGGATGCAGGTGGAAGTGCTGCAGTCTCATGATAAGTGGTTTGGTGTGACTTATAAGGAAGATAAGAAGGATGTCGTCCAGGAGATACAGAAACTGATTGCCGAGGGCGTATATGCAGACAGGCTGTTGTAACAGTTCAGTCCTTTGCTGAAACAGTGGGGCCAAAGGCTGAACTGTAACTGGCTGTTTCAGGAATAGAATATTTTACTTGACAAAGAAATTATTGTAGAGTAAAGTAATGTTTGTAGATATTTTAAACCGTTGAGAAAGAGGAGTAAGTTATTAGCGCGAAGTCAAAGAGAGCAGCAGGCGGTGGGATTGCTGTACGGAACAGATAACTGAATGGACTTTCGAGGGCAGCCGGAAATCGAAATATCAGAGATTATGGCATGTCGGGAACCGAACCCGTTATCAATCAGGAGTGTATGTTAGTACATGAGAAGAGTGGACGATTCGTCAATTTGAGTGGTACCGCGATAATAAGATGATTATTACCGCCTCAAACCTTTGGTTTGGGGCGGTTTTTATTATATAGGGAACAAGGTTCCCTATATAATAAAAACCTTCGGGGTATGTGCACTCATCCACTTTAGTTCTCTCCTAACATAAAATATGAAAAAAGGAGAATGAAAACAATGAAAAAGAGAATGACGGCAATTTTTTTGACAGCAGCAATGACAGTAGTAATGATGACAGGATGCGGGAGCAAGGAAGGTACTACAGAATCAGGCGGCGATAAGGGAACAGGTGATAGTTATACCGTTGGAATACAGCAGTTTGCAGAGCATGGTTCCCTGGATAACTGCCGGGAAGGATTTATAAAAGGACTGGAAGAAGAGGGAATTGTGAAAGGGGAGAATCTGACCCTTGAGATTAAGAATGCCATGGCGGATACAGCAACAAATGCGCAGATTGCCGATGGATTCGCTTCTGATAAAGTGGATATGATCTGTGCGATTGCAACGCCCAGCGCACAGAGTGCATACAATGCCGCTATGGATAAGGAAATTCCGGTTATTTATACGGCGGTTACAGATCCGGTTGCGGCAGAGCTTGCCGATAAAGACGGGAATCCGGTAGGAGAGATTACAGGTACTTCTGATAAGCTTCCGGTGGAAGAGCAGCTTAAGATGATTCGTGCTTTACTGCCGGAGGCAAAGAAACTGGGAATCATGTATACCACCAGCGAAGCCAACTCTGTATCGGCAATCGAAGAGTATCAGTTACTGGCAGGAGATTATGGATTTGAGTTAATTGAAAAAGGAATCACACAGACCGCGGATGTGGCGCTTGCAGCGGATGACTTGCTTGAGCAGGTGGATTGTATGACTAATTTGACAGATAATACAGTGGTGGCATCTCTTCCGACTATCTTAGAGAAGGCGAATGAAAAAGGGATTCCGGTATTCGGAAGCGAGATAGAACAGGTGAAGATAGGATGCCTTGCGGCAGAGGGAATTGATTATATTGCTCTTGGCAAACAGACAGGAAAGATGGCGGCGCAGGTGTTAAAGGGTGAAAAGAAAGCTTCTGATATACCTTATGAGATAATCACAGAACCGGGATTCTATGTGAATAATAAAGTGGCGGAGAATCTAAAGATTGAGATACCGGCGGATTTAACAGAACAGGCAATTGAGAGCTTTGATGAAATCTCAGAATAAAATAGGATAGAAAAGAGAGCGGAGGCATTTTCATGGATTTTGTAATATCAATTATGGAACAGGGGCTGATTTACGGCATTCTGGCGCTGGGTGTTTACATTACTTATAAAATACTTGATTTTCCAGATTTAACTGTGGACGGAAGCTTTCCCCTGGGAGGAGCGGTTACGGCTTTTCTTCTGACGAGAGGAGCAAATCCATATCTGTCGCTTTTTGCGGCGTTTCTGGCGGGAGCTCTGGCGGGAGTCTGTACAGGACTGATTCATGTAAAATGCCGGGTTCGGGATTTGTTATCGGGGATTATCATGATGACGGCGTTATGGACCATTAACCTGTATATTGCAGGGACGGCAAATGTGCCGCTGTTCTCGCAGGAAACGATTTTTAAGAATGGAATACTGGAGAAGGTATTTCCAGAAGGATTACAGCCATATAGTACGCTTTTGATTATCATAATTCTTATGCTCATCAGCAAATTTTTGTTGGATGCATACCTGCAGACAAAGTCAGGGTATCTGTTACGGGCGGTGGGAGATAATGCAACTTTGGTAATTTCACTTGCAAAGGACCAGGGAAATGTAAAGATTGTAGGTCTTGCTCTCGCCAATGGGCTGGTATCTCTTGCGGGCAGTATTTTCTGTCAGGAAGAACGGGTATTTGAGATTTCCATGGGAACGGGAGCAATTGTTATTGGCCTTGCCAGCGTAATCATCGGAACCAGTATTTTCAGAAAATTTACTATGCTTAAGGCGACCTCGGCAGTGATAACTGGCTCAGTTATCTATAAGGCGTGCGTTGCTATAGCGCTGCAGAATTTTGAGCCGCAGGCAATGAAGTTGATTACGGCAGTATTGTTTTTGGTAATTTTGATTGTGGGTATGGAGCGGAGAAAGAAGGTGAAGACGGATGCTGGAGCTTAAGAACGTTTACAAATATTATAATCCGGATACGGTCAATGAGATGTGTTTGTTTCGGGATTTTAATCTGAAGGTTGAAAAAGGGGAATTTGTTTCTGTTGTGGGAAGCAACGGTTCCGGCAAGACCTCTATGCTGAATATTATCTGCGGCAGCATCCCGGTGGAGTCTGGCCAGATATGTATCGGAGACAAAGATATTACCAGAGAGAAGGAGTACAGGCGAAATGAACGCATTGGACGGGTGTATCAGAATCCGGCAATCGGAACCTGTCCGTCTATGAGCATTTTGGAAAATATGTCCCTTGCAGATAATAAGGGGAAAGTTTACGGGTTTCGGAGAGGGACGAATAAAACAAGAATTTCCTATTATCAGGAGCTGCTTGCCAGACTGAATCTTGGACTGGAAGATAAATTGGAGGTGAAGGTAGGCGCTCTTTCCGGAGGACAGAGACAGGCAATGGCTCTGCTCATGTCTACCATGACGCCGATAGAATTTCTTATCCTGGATGAGCATACGGCGGCGCTGGACCCTAAGACTGCAGAGTTGATTATGGAGCTTACGGATAAGATTGTAAAAGAAAAGCATCTGACTACGATTATGGTGACGCACAACCTCAGATATGCCATGGAATACGGCAGCCGTCTTCTGATGATGCATCAGGGTGAAGTGATTCTGGATAAAAAGGGGACAGAGAAGAGCAGTATGACAGTGGAGGATGTTCTGGGATTGTTTAACGAAATCAGTATTGAATGCGGCAATTAGAATTGCTATACTGGTAGACAGAAATCATGAAAGAGGTAGAGAACATGGCCAGAAGAATTGCACAGTTTCATAAAGTTAGTTTCAGACAGTTTGCGGAAAGCTGGAGAGATACATTTGGCGAAGTGGAAGAAGCAGAAATACAAAGAATATATGAGGGCATCAAACTTCCCAGACGGGCAACCGCCGGCTCGGCAGGGTATGATTTTTATATGCCGGCGGATATGACAGTCAAACCGGGGGAAACCGTTAAGATTCCTACGGGAATCCGAGTGCAGATGGAGGATGCGTGGGTACTCAAATGCTATCCCAGAAGCGGATTGGGATTTAAATACCGCTTACCGCTCAATAATACGGTTGGTATTATTGACAGCGATTATTTTCAGTCCGATAACGAGGGACATATATTTGCGAAGCTTACGAATGATACCAATGAAGGAAGAACAGTCGGGTTGAAAGCTGGAACAGGATTTATGCAGGGAATTTTTGTAGAATATGGAATTACTGTAGACGACAATGTCCAGACGGAACGTAACGGAGGCTTTGGAAGTACGACAGCGAGGCCATGAAAATAAATATGCGGAATACAGTGTAAAAGAACCGGAATAGAAAGGTATTTTATACAGTATTCCGCATATTTTTTGCGTATCCGGTTATTCTATCTTTGAGAAAATGGTTACTGTTGTATCTGTGCTTTTACCGGCTTTGCAGCAGATGCAAGCGTGTAAGAATGAATGATGACTAATTGCAGGGATGGAGGAAATGGATATGCAGGAATATCGGATGGTTACGGCTTCTCTGAAAGAAAACGTAGCTTATGTCAATGAAATGCTTCCGGTGGAGGAGAGCTTTGATATTGTACAGAGAAATATCGTGATTGGAGGGCGGGACGCTACATTTTATTTTGTGGATGGTTTTACGAAGGATGAGTCCATGTTAAAGTTAATGGATTCTTTTTTTTCTGTGACGGAAGAAGATATGCCGCTGAGTGCGACAGCATTTTCAAAAAAATGTATCCCCTATGTAGAGGTAGATATTTACGGGGATTTTGATCAGATATTCCGAAATATTCTGTCGGGGGCAACCGGCCTGTTTATTGACGGCTATGAAGCGTGTATCGTGATTGACTGCAGAACTTACCCGGCAAGGAGCGTAGAGGAGCCGGATAAGGATAAATCTCTGCGGGGTTCCAGAGACGGATTTGTGGAAACTATCGTATTTAATACGGCGCTGATGAGACGGAGAATCCGCGATCCCCATCTTACGATGAAGATGCTGGAGGTTGGAAAGAGCTCCAGAACGGATGTGGCAGTCTGTTATATGTCTGACCGGGTAAATACAGCGCTGTTAAAAAAAGTTATTGGTAAATTAAGTTCGATTCAAACGGACTCTTTGACTATGAATCAGCAGAGTCTTGCCGAGTGCCTGATGAAGCGGAAATGGTATAATCCATTTCCGAAGTTTAAATTCACTGAGAGACCGGATACGGCAGCGGCATGTCTTCTGGAAGGAAAGATTGTAATACTGGTAGATAATTCTCCGTCGGCTATGATTTTGCCAACGTCGGTTTATGATATGATTGAGGAGGCGAATGATTATTATTTTCCTACTCTTACAGGGGTCTATCTGAAGGTGACGAGAGGGCTGATTGCAATTCTGACTGTTTTTCTGACGCCGGTGTATCTGCTTTTTATGCAAAACATAAAATGGCTGCCGGAGATGTTTACCTTCGTTGTGGTGCGGGATATGGTAAATGTACCGCTAATCTGGCAGCTTCTGATTCTTGAGCTTGCCATTGACGGTCTGCGGCTTGCGGCAATGAACACGCCAAGTATGCTCAGCACTCCGCTAAGTGTAATTGCAGGTCTGGTACTGGGAGAATTTTCCGTATCCTCCGGCTGGTTCAACTCGGAGATTATGCTGGGAATGGCCTTTGTGGCGGTGGCGAACTACACCCAGCCTAACTTTGAACTGGGTTATGCGTTGAAATTTATGAGACTGCAGCTTCTGATTCTGACGGCGCTCTTTAACTGGATTGGTTTTCTTGCGGGAATTTTTGTTATTATTTTGAGCGTGTGTACGAATAAGACACTGACCGGAAAGAGTTATCTGCATATCAGTAAGAATTAGGATACAGTTCTTCGTTACTGCTGAGAGATTATCTGGCCTGCCCGGAAGGTTTTGACATAGGAAGCAGGGCGAGACAGCATTCCAGTGAACTAACTGCTAACGGAGACTAAGAAACTTGAGGATGCCTTCATTTCTAAGTCTCCGTTGCCATGCATCTGGAAGAAGCTGCCAGTGGCAGGTTCTGTAGGTAAGCAGTGGATTTCACTTTTATTAAAAACGTCTCTTAATTGCTCTGTTTCCTATGCTAAAGTCGTCCGGGCAGACCAGATAACCTCTGAACAGTAATAGTTCTTCTGCTGATAAAAGGAACGAATTTTGTTTGTACTGTATTTGAAAAGAAAGATGTGCTATAATCTCTTATTGTGAAGATACAATGACTTGAGAAAGGGATAGGAGAATAGGTATGAATACAAAACAGGATGAACGAATGGGAACGCTGCCAATCGGTAAATTGATTGTCAGTATGTCGGTTCCGGCAGTGGCGGCACAGTTAATTAACCTGCTCTATAATATTATAGACAGGGTATACATAGGACATATTAAGGACTACGGAAGTCTGGCTCTGACGGGAGTAGGGGTTACGTTTCCTATTATAATGCTGATTTCAGCTTTCAGTGCATTTGCCGGAATGGGCGGGGCGCCTCTGTCGTCAATTAAGCTTGGAAGAAAGGATTATAAGGGTGCGGAAGAGATTCTGGGTAATTCTGCAGGTATGCTTTTGGTATTTTCTGTGGTTTTGACTCTCTTTTTCCAGATTTTTAAGACGCCTGTCTTGTATGCTTTTGGAGCAAGTGATAATATTATTGTTTATGCAGAAGATTATATAGGTATTTATCTGGCAGGTACGATTTTTGTACAGTATGCACTGGGACTGAATACCTTTATCAGCGGTCAGGGACAGTCAAAGACGGCGATGCTCTCGGTGTTGATTGGCGCGATTACGAATATTGTTCTGGATCCGATTCTAATTTTCGGATTTCATATGGGTGTGAAGGGGGCGGCTCTTGCTACCATTTTCTCTCAGGCGCTTAGCGCGGCATGGGTGATTCGGTTTCTTTCATCGGAGAAAAGCGCGGTTCGTCTAAGAGTTGCCAATATGAAGATTCGTCCGGAGATTATCAAACAGATTGGGGCGCTGGGGATATCGCCTTTTATCATGCAGTCTACGGAAAGTCTGGTGAGCATTACGCTGAACTCCGGTCTCCAGCGCTACGGCGGAGATTTGTATGTGGGGACTATGTCTATTATGACCAGCGTAATGCAGCTGATTGTTATTCCGGTACAAGGGGTGGCGCAGGGCGTGCAGCCGATTATCAGTTATAATTATGGTGCGGGAAATGCCGAGAGAGTAAAGGAGGCGTTTAAAAAGCTGATTATTATTTGTTTTGTCGGAACCTTTTTGCTGGCGGGCGCAGCTGTTGGAAGGCCCTCTGTCTATGCGAGGATTTTTACAGATAATCAGGAATTGATTGATTTAACCTGTAAAATGATGCCGGTATATTTTCTCGGTATTACCATATTTGGAATCCAGTCTTCCTGCCAGAGCACATTTCTTGCGCTGGGACAGGCGAAGGTGTCGCTGTTTATTGCGCTGCTCAGGAAGGTTATTCTGCTGATTCCTCTTGCGATTATTTTGCCAAGGTATATGGGAGTTATGGGAATTTACCGGGCGGAACCCATTGCGGATATTATTTCGGTTCTCACTACGTCGGTGCTGTTTTTTATTACCTTTAGAAGAATTATGCGGGATATGCGGAAAAATCAGGAGTTACTAGTATAATCCACACTAATTACCAGTACATTTCGATGAGAATGCTTTTTCGAGAGTACAGGAGTAAAAACACAGGCGTAGTGGGCTACGTTGAGGCTTTTACACCTGTGCTACCGGGATTTTGTTACAAAAAAGTATTTGACATGAGTGGTAAAATGTGATAGTATATAAAAAGTGTGAAGAAAAGAAAGTAGAGTATCCGCTCTCACCATAGCACAATTGGGTGACTATTGGTCTGATATTGAAGGCATAAGAGATATATTTGTATATATTTATGTGGGAATACAGGTGGATAGTCTGCGGCTATTCACCTGTTTTATGTTGTCATATATCCCGGAAAGCGGTCAGTGACGAAGCTTTGCGGAGAAAGAATCTGGCGATGTAGGAAAAGAGTTTATGATGGAGGTGCACTACAATTAGCGAATTAATGATCAACGAGCAGATTAGGGACAGAGAGGTACGCGTTGTCAGCGCAAGTGGGGAACAGCTTGGAATTATGTCCTCAAGAGATGCTATGAAGCTCGCGCAGGAAGCAGAATTAGATTTGGTTAAGATTGCCCCGAAGGCCCAGCCACCGGTATGTAAGATTATTGATTACGGCAAGTATAAGTATGAACAGACCCGTAAGGAGAAAGAGGCAAAGAAGAAGCAGAAAACGGTGGAAATCAAAGAAGTACGTATGTCACCGAATATTGATACGAACGATTTGAATACAAAGATTAATAATGCCAAGAAGTTTCTTGTGAAAGGAAATAAGGTAAAGGTTACGCTGCGTTTCAGAGGAAGAGAGATGGCGCATGTGCAGCAGAGCAGACATATTCTGGATGATTTTGCAGAGACTCTGAAGGATATTGCTTCTATAGAGAAGCCGCCAAAACTTGAGGGACGTAACATGAGCATGGTTTTAACTGTAAAACGTTAAAAATATAAAATACTTATTAAGGAGGATTCTAATCATGCCAAAAATTAAAACAAATAGAGCCGCTGCTAAGCGCTTCAAAAAAACAGGTACAGGTAAATTAAAAAGAAATAAAGCTTA
>CATJPU010000189.1 GCA_949742505.1 uncultured Lachnospiraceae bacterium
AGAAAATTTTGGGAAAGTTAAAAATGAATGCTGAGGAGTTACGGATATTGACAGGCGTACAAATGTCTGTAAGGCGGCAGATATACCGCAAAAGGAGAATAGAATGCAGAGGAATAAATGGATAGAAGGCGGATTATCAGGAATGATTACGGTGGAGATGATCTATATTGTGCCGGTAATACTTCTTATATTTTTCCTGAGTATTATGGGAATATTTTATTACCATGACAAAGAAGTGATTGCAGCCTGCGCTTATGAAGCTGCGGTAGCAGGGAGCGCCAAGGCAAGGGAGAAGGATGGAGTAACTGACGGAAGGGTTCAGGCAATTTTTGAGGAGAGAGTAAATGGAAAATGCATTCTGTTCGGGAATGTGCGGGGGAGCGCAGAGGTCAGTGAGGAGCAGATAGTGGTGAGTGCGTCTGCTTCAAAGGGGAAAATGAGGCTGTTTGTTTCGGAAGCAGCAAATCTTACAGAACCCGAAGAAAAGATACGGAAGTATCGAAAATTGGGTCTTGGAAGATGAAAAACTAGTAGAAAGGGATTTAGAAATGGACTTTCAGGCAGAGTTAAAGAAGGAATTGAACCAGACCAGATTAAGACTCCGGCTGGACGGATTATGTATAGAAGATTATCAGATTCGGATGCTGCGTGAGAACCGCCTCAAAGGATTACTTCCGATGAGGGTTTATGGAGAGGGGGAAGCCACTGTTTATGAATATGACGTTACAGGACGAACGCCGCTGCGGCAGCATTATAAGCAGAGAAAAATTACCTGGGAGGAAATGAACCAGTTTTTAAAGAGGATACAGGAGGTAATAAGTGAGACGGAAAAATATCTTCTGAATCCGAACAGACTGTTGCTGAACCCGGATTACATTTTTTACGAGGAAAGAGCGTACTGGTTTTGTTATTTCCCGCAGGGGGATGAAGATATTCGCGTGTCTTTTCACCGGTTGATGGACGATTTTGTACAATGGACAGACTATCAGGATGTTTCCAGTGTAAAGACAGCTTTTTTTCTGCATAAAGAGACTATGAAAGAAACTTATAGTCTGAAAAGAATCATGCAGGATTTAGAGAAAATAAGGGAAGAGAACGAAGAAAATGAAAAGCACATTGAAGAACAGACGGAAAATTACGAAAGAAGCAAGAAGCAAAGGGGCAGGGGGGCAGAAGAAACCGAGGGGAAGCAGTATGCTTTTGAGGAAGAAGATTTTCATAGAGATGAATTATGGAGGCAGAGGGCGGCCGAATATGACAGTGAAGAACATGACTGGATTACAAGGCAGGAAATGGGCAGCAAAATTCTAAAAGAAACAGATAATTTGTGGAGTCCGGTGAAGCGGCTTCTTCGCCGGCATAAACGCCCAAAATGGGGAGATTGGGACGGAGTCTACATTGATGAGGAAGAATTTTGAATTCATTCTCGACGTAGATGGCAAATAATGGTATAATAACTGCAGAAAATGATGTAATTAAGGAGCAGGCTATGTACCAGAAGAAAGCACCATGTACGATTGTACTGGCTGCTGTAAATATTGTTGTATTCCTGATTTTGTCATTTCAAGGCATGACAGAGGACGTAGGATTTATGCTGGAGCATGGCGCTATGTATACCCCGGATATTATCTATGCAGGTAAATACGAAGAGTTGTTTACCTGCATGTTTCTTCACTATGGATTTGAGCAT
>CATJPU010000190.1 GCA_949742505.1 uncultured Lachnospiraceae bacterium
GATAGGGCAGAGGTGGAAGCATGGCAACATGTGGAGCTGACTGTTACTAATCGGTCGAGGGCATAACCAAGGCAAGGTGGATAGGTAAAAGAGATGTAGAGTGTTTCTTGTATGCAGTTTTGAGGGTACATAAATAATTAAATATTCCTCGATAGCTCAATGGTAGAGCACACGGCTGTTAACCGTGGGGTTGTTGGTTCGAGCCCAACTCGGGGAGTTAGTTGAAACGCTGGATTTATATAATTACAGCGTTTTTTTAATATATAAGTTCGGATTTCCACAGAAAATTATCATTTAGAATAATTTATTTGATTATACTTATTTTCTGCTCATATTAAGCCGATATTTAACATAGAAAAAGAAATATGAGGACAAATATTTCCAAGAGTTTTCCTGACAATGACAGGTAAAGCTCTTGAAAAATATGCTTAAAATGATATACTGTTTATATATATGTATAGATGGTCCTTTTATTGATATAGAGCGAGGGAGGTACTCATGAAAAAGAAAAAGAGCAAGATGAAGAAAAGATTGTCTTTGTTATTAGCTACGGTATTAGCAGCGGGTGTTGCGGTACCGGCTTTGGTGAAGTCTGTTACTGAAGTGAAGGCTAATACTACTGAGCCGTCAGTGCAATATTTTGCCGAGGCGAATGAATTGGAACAATTGAAGGGCAGACAGGATGTGCGCCTGAAGTTTGGAAGGCAGACGAATAATCGGGATGCAGAATGGTATATTGTGGGTAAAGACGGCAATGATTTAACGTTATTTTCTGCTCAGTCATATGGAAGTACGAAGTATCAGGAAGATCAGGCAACAGCATCGAATGAGATTTATCTTTACCGGAATGGAGGGACCTATAAAGATTGGCCGCCAGAGGGAGATTCAAATATAGGACCAAATCAGGCAAAGTATCCGTCAGTATATGTGAATCATTATGGAGCCAGTACGTTGCGACAGAAGTTGATTAGTTTGGCGAGTAGTAATTTTGGGGATGTCAGTGATTTTATGCTTTCAACTACATTGCAGCTTACGGATAAACTTAATCCTACGCCTAGTGGAGGGGAACAATACAGTGTATCTGACAAATTATATATTCCGACAATAGGGAGTGATAGTAACTTATATTTTGGAAAAAGTGCAAATCTGATGATGCAGGCCAATAAGCCAGCCATTATGTGGACATATGAGCAATCACCTAGTTCATTTAAGCAAGCACAGATTTATAAAATAGAACAGGATGCATCTTCAAATATAACTAGAAGTACCGAAAAAGTTGATGTTGGAAGTGGCGGCCCGGAAGCGGAGATATGGCCGGCATTCACTTTGAATATAACTAGCGGAGACGTTCTTTTTGCATCAGTAGTAAATAGCAATCCCGGTGCAGGTGCAGTTGAGATAAGTGGAACGGATTCTGTATTGTCGATAAGATTGGATGGCAGTAGACGATCAGGAATGGACAGAACAAGGGTAGTCTATAATGAGAATGAGATTTATTATACGAACGCCCCGGCAGGTTCCAGTATTATAGTACAAGGAAAAGGCATTCCGGGAGATAACAGTAAAGAATGGTATTGGAGCGGTACAAGTGCAAATGGCACCATTACGTCCAGCAATGTTACGGCTGCTGTCTTACAAGCCTGCGGCGTTTCTGATCCCGATGCGCCGAGTATTGATTTTACAGAGTGTAAGATCTGGCTGGAGTCCGGAGAGCACGCAGGGAATCTTACTTATGCGGTTCCAGGAAGATCCGGCGGTGTGGAGGATGTTACAGTTTCCGGATTGGATTTAGTTCCTGAAAGTAGTTTCCCTACAACAGCTGTTTGTGAAACAGAGGGAATAAAGAGCGTTGACGGGAATTATAATGTAAAGTGGTATGATGGAGCAGATCCGGTTGGTGATACAGTTGGCTATGATAAGACCTATCGTGGTGAATTATTAGTGACATTAGAGCCTGGGTACTTTTGGAAGGCAACCCCAAAGGCTAGTCTTATTTTAGGAGACGGCACACGATTATCAGGAACAATAGAGGACGTACAACCAGACAGTCCTGATTATTCGGATGAAGATACGAATCGAAAAAGGCTGGTATTTGAGCCTAAGACAGAGAAGAATAAAAAGATTGAATATGAAGTATGGTTTAATGGGGAGAAAGTTGATGCAAATAAGCCAATTGATTCGTTTGTATATGATGGAACGGAGCGTGAATTAGAGGTTAGACCTATAAGCGGACATTCAGGAAAAGTCGAATATTGCTTTGCCGAGGACTTGGAGAAAGCGGATGGCTGGAAGAATGTGAGTACTCTGAAGTTTTTGGATGCGGGGAACTATACAGTCCATTTTAGAATTGAACCGGATAATCCGGACGATCACGTGGCATTAGATACCAGCGAACTTGATGAGATATATGATAAGAATCGTGTAAAACCGATTGAAGTGACAATTCAGCCGAGAGAGGTTTGGATTAAACCCGGAGATCAGACAATCGTATGGGATTATGATTATAAGGTTGATCAGCATAATTATAGTTTTGTAATTATGCGAGACGAGAATGAGGAAGGTCTTTTGGATGGTCATGCGATACGATTTGATGACAATGTGTTTGTAGGAGAAGAGGGAGCTCCAATTCTTCAGGATAATATAATTTGTGAAGGTTATATTTATCTGCAAACAGAGGTGAAAGAGGGAGATGATGTTAAGCAGCTGGTTCACATATTTGACCAGAAGAACGGCAATGCTGATGTAACGCGTAATTATGCTGTTCTGGAGGTTAGTCCCGGTAAGCTTACGATATTGCATAATCAGAATCTTCCGCCTGCAAGCATTACGGCAGAGAAATCTAAGACGGAGTACATACTTGGAGAGGCTTTGCTGACGAATGATATCAGCGTAA
>CATJPU010000191.1 GCA_949742505.1 uncultured Lachnospiraceae bacterium
GATTAAGGAAATCCACGAAGTCCTAGTATGCCCGGTTATGAAAAAGTTATACATAAAGTAAGGAATAGAAGGCTACAAGACAGAAAATTGCAGGGATGTTTGGGAGCATGGATAAACCGTTAGAAACGATTCATAAGACAGTATGCCAGTATAACAGAAGACCTATCCAGTCAGAAGACATGGAGAAGCTGATGGAAATCGCAGAGGATTACCGGAAGGTGAAAAATTATGTATATGAACGTTACGGCGGAAAAGGCGGTTTGTCTAAGCTGTACCCAGGATATACGATTCAGAATGAGATGACAGCCTGTGGGTTTCGCGCTGAGCTTGCAATGCCCTCTGTATATTTTTATCTTGCTGTCTTTGATGCACTTGGCAATATTAAGGGGCAGTGGACGCTGACAAAGTCAAAGCTGCTGAAGCTGACGGCCCAGAATGAGAATTTTACAGAAGAGGAAAAGCATTATCTCCGGTTTGTACTGAAATCAACAAATGCTTTTGAGGCGGTACTTAATCAAAAACCGGTTCAGTTGCCGCAAGAGATGCAGATGAAGTTCAATGAGCTTGTAAAGCAGGCGGACACCGAAAGACTGAATCGTTATATTTGCAGACAGGTGCGCAAATATCACGTGAAGCTCCATTCAGAGGGCGCTTCCGGGTTCTCGATTGGGGAACGGGCCTACCGTTATGGGGATCATGGAATCTATCTATCCACCAAGCAGAGCAGAAAGCGCATTTTCATCCCATTGACCGATAATAATCGGTATAAGAACCAGCTTTATATCAAGCTGTATCCTGATAGAAAAAGCGTGGAAATTAAGATTCCACTCAATGTATCGGTACGCGCTCATGAAGATTACAGCAGAGAGGTTGGTCTGGCCATGGGAATGTATGCAATGCTGACTACTGATGAGGGGCATGTGTATGGAGAGCGGTTTGGCGATTATCAGATAAAGTATGCGGGATGGTTACGGGAACAAGCCAGAAGCTACAGCCGAAACCGGAGAGATAATCCCGGAAGAAAGAAATATGAAGCGAAAAAGAACCGTTATCTGGAGCAGCTGCACAGTTATATTAATCATGAGCTGAACTTATTTTTTCGCAGAGAAAAGCCCAGGAGAGTGTATGTGGTGAAGCTGCCGCGTCCGCAGGCCGGAGGAATCAATAAGAAGATTAATAACGGCGTTGCACTGTGGCAGCGCGGTTATATTCGGAAGCGGCTGACACAGAAGTGCAGAGAGCAGTCAGTGGAGCTGATACAGGTGTTGGGGAAGGATATCAGTAATGAATGCAGTGATTGCGGCGCTTTGGGGAGAAAGGAAGACGGCTATTTCTTCTGTCCGGACTGCGGTTATTCCATAGAGGAGAAGACCAATACGGCTAGAAATGTATTGAGGCGGGGCATGGAAGGGAAGATTGTGTATTAGTGAATATTGCATCAGATAAATTCCGGTGATGAGCCGGGGTTTTACCGAAATTCGGACTGGGGCGGATATTCCTGATATAAAAAGAAAGAACGGCATTAGAAGGCAGGCGTAACCTGCGTATTGGGTATGCCAGGACCTGGGGAACACGAGAGATTGTGACGTACCCGGGAGCGAAGCAGAGAATATCTGCATCATTTTGTTTATCTTTGGGCAATGGGCGGGGCAGAGGCGTGGATGCTTTTGTTTGACAGGGGTTTAGAGGTACATAAAAATGACCAATGTATCTTATTTAAAACTTCGGGGATAAAAGTCCTGGAAGGTTACATTGATGTAGCGAAAATAATAGAGATAAAAGGAATAGGTACGTATGAGGAGGGAGCAGAAAAAGCAGGCGGAGAATTTTGTGAAACTTTTGGAAACTGCACATGACGAAATCCGGAATGCAATTGAGAAGAAGGATAGAAAGACGGCGCTGATTTTGCTGGAGGACTGTCAGAATGGAGCGATTGCACTGGGGAATCTGATTGAAGAAGCAGAAGGAGAAGGATTCGTGACTGTCCGGCTGCTGGAGGAATACTGTGAGCAGATTTATCGAATTTATACAAGTTTTGGAATAGAGGAGTCCGTCGGGGAGGAGTCAGGGAAAAGAGTTCGTGCGAATCAGGTGTATAAGATGCTGCGTGGAGCAATGACTCGAATTGTAAATAGTGTGAAACGGGATATTGGAATATCCCTGGAGGTTGTATTTCTTCCATATAAAGCTTCTATGTGGGATAGTCTGGAAAGTGTCTGGCAGGCGGCGGATGCCGACCCCGGCTGTAATGCGTATGTAATACCGATTCCTTATTATGATAAGAAACCGGATGGAAGCTTCGGACAGCTTCATGACGAAGGGGAACAGTATCCAGAGTATGTACCGGTTATGAGGTATGAAGACTATAATTTTGAAAAGCGCAAGCCGGATATGATATTTATCCATAATCCTTATGATGACTGTAATTATGTGACGAGTGTACATCCTTATTTTTACTCTGAAAACCTGAGGAAATTTACCGATAATCTGGTATATATTCCTTACTTTATATTGGGGGAAATTCATCCTGATAACTTGGAAGAGCTGAAAGGAATTGAACACTTCTGTATGGCTCCGGGAGTTCTGAATGCGGATAAAGTAATTGTACAGTCAGAGGATATGCGGAAGGCATATATCAATGTATTGCTGGCAGATATCAGGAAGCGCACAGAGGAAAGAGGACAGATAAATAAAGCAAACCCTGCGGATGGTTCAGAGCAGGAAAAACATTGGGATAACAGGAAATATATGGAGGAGTGGCGTAACTTTCTGGAGAAAAAGATTCTTGGTCTGGGTTCTCCGAAGCTTGACAAGGCGCTGGCGGCAAAGAAAGAAAAGCTGGAATTGCCGGAGGAGTGGCGGCGGGTGATTCAGAAGCCATCCGGGGAGCAAAAGAAGATTATTCTGTATAACACAAGCGTCAGCGCGCTGCTTCAGGCTGGTGAGGCAATGATTAGCAAGATGCGCCGGGTGTTCCGGATATTTCAGGAAAATCAGGAGGATGTAGCTCTGCTTTGGCGTCCGCATCCGCTGATTCAGGCAACCATAGAGAGTATGCGTCCGCAATTGTGGGGTGAATATGAGACTGTTGTACGGGAATACAGGAAGGCAGGGTGGGGTATATATGACGATACGCCGGAGCTTGACCGGGCAATTGGGATAAGCGACGGGTATTACGGAGATCCAAGCTCGCTGGTGACGCTTTGCAGAAGCGCAGGGATGCCGGTGATGATACAAAGTGTAGAGATATAGGAGCGCTGTGATGCAGGATGGGAGATGTATGGAATTAGAAAATGTATCTGAAAAGATATTGATTTATGGAGCACAGTCAATTGCATTGGGAGTCTGCTGCGCCGTAGAAAGTCTGTTTCCAGAGAAAAAAATTCTTGGTTTTCTGGTAAGTGAAAGAAAAGGCAATCCAGAGATACTGCACAGACTGCCTGTTTTGGAAATTTCGGACTGCGAAGGAGAACTTTGGAGTCGGAAGATTGAAAAAGATGAAGTTACGATTTTGATAGGAACACCGGAAACGGCGCATCCTGAAATAATCCGCGTTCTTGAGAGACATGGTTTTGTCCGGTATGTCTGTGTTGACTGGAAGCTGGAAGAAAGTATGATGGAACAATATTATATACAGAATCAAAAATTTCCTTCTCTGCATGCGCTGAAATGTTCTTACCCGGATGAAGTATCCGTACAGGACAGTTTGCGGGTATTTCTGATAAAGAGTCATAAGGATTCAGAGTTGAAAGAAAAATGGATTGGAGAGAACTGGATGCATACTATGCAGGCAGGAGCTTCGCAGACGAATCTCCGTATAGCAGAGTATGCGGATAACACCGGCGATAACATATCCGCAAAAAACAGTAATTATTGCGAACTGACGGCTCTTTACTGGATATGGAAGAACCTGCTGAATCATCAGGAGGAACCAGATAAATATTATGGTATGTTTCAGTACCGGCGTCTGCTGCATATAGCTCATAACGACGCTGTTAGGCTTCTTGAGAATCGGCCGGATGTGGTGCTTCCCTTTCCTACGGTGCACGAGCCGGATATAAGAGGGCACCATACAAGGTATCTGAGAGAAGAGGACTGGAATGCGATGATGCAGGCTTTGGAAGAGCTGCATCCGGATTATACGGAGACATTTCAGAGAGTGTTAAGACAGCCGTATTTGTACAATTATAATATTCTGGCAGCAAAAGCAGAGGTATTAAAAGAATATTGCGCCTGGCTGTTTCCGATTCTGGAGAGAACGGAAGAACTGAGCAGTCCGAAGGGGTGGGAGAGAGACGACAGATATATCGGATATCTTGGAGAGAATTTGCTGACGCTGTATTTTATGTATCATGCAGACAGACTTTGTATTGTGCATACAGGAAGAGTAATGCGGGTATAGAATTTGTGGGTTTATTGATATAAAGGAGATTTTGATGCAGGGAGAGGAGACAAAGGAATGGAAAATACAGAACAAAATAAAACAAAAGGGAAAAAGGCAGTCATTGCACTTTTGCTCTTAATTATCATCGCATTGGGAGCCGTTATATTTTTTCTCTTAAATAAGCCGGAAGAGAAATCAGAGCGGGATATTTCGGAAGGGCTTGTAGTAGGAGGAGACATTGACGAGAAGGCTTCCAAAGCCAGATTTACGACTGATATGAATATGATATGGACTTTCCCATCAGGAAGTGCGGTCTCAAGCAATGCTCATATAGGAAATTCAGTAAGTAATGTCTATGAATGTTATTTTGAAGTGTACCTTGATGATGAGGAGCAGACACTGCTTTACAGCTCGCCGGTTCTTCCGGTTGGAAAGAAAATTGACAAGTTGGAACTAAATCAGGTGCTGCCTGACGGTTCCCATGACGCGTTGTGTACCTATCATGTATTGGATGATGAAGATCCGGATAAAGAATTGGGAACCGTATCATTCGCGGTAAGCCTGATGGTTGTAAAAGAGTAGAAGATAGTAACTGTTTTGAATTGTATTCACGGGTATGTCCATGAGGAACACAGATAAGATGGCAGATATTATCCGGTGGCTCATGATATACATAAATCAAATCACAATTAGGAGGTATTTTGCATTATGAAATCTAAATTAACAAAAGCTACTGCTGTTGCACTGGCAATGACCATGTGCGTACCGGCAACAGCCTTTGCAGCAGACAATAGCGGATCTTTTGACACATCTTTTGACATTTATTCACCTGCGCTTACCATTCAGGTGCCCTTAAAGGCGGATATTCAGGTGAATCCATTTGCAGACAGTTCTGCTACAGATGTGAAGAAATTTGATGTTGCATCCAATAGTATTGATATCTGGAATGCGTCTGTAGATGCAGATAAGGATATCGGTATTCCGGTAAACGCTACGGTAAGGGCAACAATTACATCACAGGCAGACGATGTTATTACAGAGTATAACACATTTACTGCAGATGCTACCTCTTCTCAGAAGAGAATAAACCTGAATCTTTCGACAGCTCAGACAGCGGCTACGATAAAAGCTAAGACAGGTGAAACACTGGCATTTGACGCAAATAAAAAACTTAATTTTGCTCAGTTTGAGACAAATGCAGCAGCAGTCTATACTACACCGGCTGACAGTGTAGCTATTACAAAATTCGGTTCCCTGCTTTCAGTGGATATCGGTGCGCCAACGACAAGCGATTCTACTGTAGGAGCGAAATTTACAACTGATGCAACCAAGGTTACTGCAGCAGTAGGTTCTTTTGCTGTTACAGGCGCTGCGAATGCAAATGCAGACTGGAAAGCAGATGATGTGGCTGTGGAGATTACTTATGATATAAGAGCAAGCAAACCAAGGAATATCAAAACACCTAAAATTGCGACAGCTCCTGAATTTACTTCAGGAACCAGCGCAGCTGATCTGAAGATTACAGTTCCAAGTATTGGAGAGGCAACCGTTACAGACATAGCCGTTCATAATGATGCAGGTGAATACAAAGACTTTATATGGGAAAAGGATGCATATACAGTAGATTATACTACTACTGCAGGTTCAGCTGTTATTACGATTCCAAAGGATGACAGCGGTCTTGCGTATTTGACTGCTGATGGTTATAAGGGGAAGAAGCAGGATCTGGAAATTGCATTATCTGACGGACGTATGGTTGTGTCTACATTAACCGTAAAGTAAATTAGCCGGATAGCTTAAAAAGCAGACATGTAAGTGAACAGGTGTATCTGCCGCACCTTCTCTCCAACTCACCTGTCGGGGTGAGTTGGAGTTTATTACATAAAGAAAAAGATGTATTTATAGACTTGATTACACGATAAACGATTCTCTATGAACTGCAGACATATAGAAGGAGAGCAGGATTATGAAGAAAAAACTGGCATTTTTATTAACAGCGCTTTTGTTAAGCGACGGCATATGCAGGCTGACAGAACTATGTCCTCAAAATGAAGTGATTGGAATAGCGATGGAACAGATGAAAGGATGCGCTGTTGTAAAGGCGGCGGAGACCAGTGAAGATAAGAAGACGATAGAAGAAATGGAAAGTAATTCTGCAGATGGGTCTGAGAAGGATATAGCCGCAGAGGATACTATCAAAGAAGATATACCCACAGAAGATACAATGAAAGAAGATTCGGAAGAGAGCAAAGAGCTTACTGACAATAAAGAAACTGAAGTATTAGAACAAGAGAAAAAAGAATCAACAAAGACAGAAGACAGAGAGAGTCCGGAGGCGGCAGAAGATGAGGAAGAGACGCTGCTGAACGAAGAGACAAACAATATTGAAAATGAGAAGGAAGAAGAGGCTCAGGAGGATACTGACGTGTACAACGTTTCTTTTCCAACAGATTCCAGAGCTTATTTGGACCCTGATAATTTAAGCGGAAGAGGACAGATTTTTTCGGAGGATTTTAAAATAGAAAATTATGGGAACACAGATGTTGCTATTAAGATAAAGAATATTGAAGTGTATTATCGGTCAACAGAAGAAGTGTATGAACTTTCGGAGACGGAAGTTACAGACAGAACGTCGGATATTAAAAGACTGAATGTAGATATTGTATGGAGGAACGAAAAAGAAAATACAGAAAAAGTGTTGAATGTAGCGGAAGGAACTTTTGATGAATTAGTTTTGGATTTAAAGGCGTCAAAATACGATGAAGACGGCAGTTTCATGGAACTTGACGAGGGAAGCGTCGGTTTGTTCTATTTTACAGGGAGTGTAAATTCTAATCCGGGTCTTGTCTGGGAAGACGGGGAGATAACAATCTCTTTTGGCTATGAAGTTGTAAAAATAGAGGAGGAGAAGGAACAGGCTCCTGAAGAAAATCAGGAAACAGAGGAGAAACAGGAAAAGCAAGAAGAAATAGAACAGAAACAGCCGTATGACTGTGAAGAAGAACGGCAGAAGAATTACGAAGAAAAAAATCAGAGTGAAGAGGAAGCAGAAGAAGTTCCTCCTGCCATGTAAGAGGAGAGAAAAAATGAGTGCATATAATGAAATCTATTCTTCAAAACCAATCGCGATGAATTATGCAGAGGATGAAGAGAAAATATGGATGGCATTGCTCAACAGAAATGGAATTTG
Source organism: uncultured Lachnospiraceae bacterium (assembly GCA_949742505.1). Taxonomy (GTDB): domain Bacteria; phylum Bacillota; class Clostridia; order Lachnospirales; family Lachnospiraceae; genus Claveliimonas. Next base: position 7,575 of record CATJPU010000191.1, read on the forward strand.
TGAGATTGATAAGAAGACAAAGACAGCGAGAATATGTAAGATTTTTGATGAGGAGCCGTTAGACGGCGAACTTTTATATAGTCATGTGGAAAAGGCGGACCAAAAATTAATTTTTTCGCCTTGTAAGGCAAAAAAGATAGCGATATATAATTTAGAAGATGATTTCATGACTTATATTCCTCTTGAAAAAGTAGAGTATCGATGTAAACAGTATCAGGGAGATATAAAATTCTGGAATATCTTCCGAAATCATTCTCATGTTTATCTAGTAGGTTATTCTTATCCAGCAATTGTAAAAATCTGTATGGATTCTATGGAAGTAACTTATATTACAGATTGGGTAGAAGAAATTGAAACATACATGGAAGATGACGATAACGGAGGTTACTTTGCTGATGGATGCGTTTGTGTTGGTGATAAGGCATTACTTTCGGTGTCCTGTACGAATGCAGTGTTGGAATTGAATCTAAAGACAGAGAGTACGAGACTCGTTAAATTAGATGTTCCTATGGAGGGAATAGGAGGAATATCTTCAGCAGATGGGGAAAATATCTGGATAGTTGGAAAAAAGGGAAAAACAAATAAGGCATGCTGTTGGAATATGCGGACAGATAGGATAAGAGAGTATAGTTTTTCAGATGAAGATGAGGATATCTTTGATCCGTTTTTTGCACCAGTTTGTACTGTATCTAAAGTGTATTTTATGCCTATTTCTGCTTCAGGCATTTATGAGATTGACATAGATTCAGGAAAAATACAAAGGAATCAGACATTAGAACTGCTATTAAAAAGGGCGGGAAATGACAGCGGATTTTGGTGGAAGGTTTTAGCGCCTAAAATAGAGAATAATTTATTGATATTTTTAACTTGCGGTGATTCAAGATGGCATAGATATAATGTAATAACAGGAGAATTTCAAAGCGGTATTATTTACATAGAAGAAAATGCAGAGGATATGAATCAGTATTTTGATGCTGTCTATTCAAAATTAAGTTTACAAGGAATGATATTTTCAGAAAGGGATATTCCTTTGAAATATATGGTAAATAAGGCGATAGGAACAGAAGAAAGACGCCCATACACTAGAACTGATGAACTTCTAGTCGGAGGAAGAATATATGAACAAATACGTAGAGGGATACAATACGAATAATTGTTTAGAAAAAGATGAACTGACAAGAAATAATAATATTGCTGTTATTGAAGAAGATAAACTTATTTCCTATAAAGATGCATTTAATCTATTCTGGGCAGTTAATACGAATATTCTCTATGTTGTGGATGATGACGGATGCTTTGTAGGCGTTATTACAAATAAATATTTATTAAATCAGGTAAAAGAAAATAAGCAGGAAAAGCCTTTTGTTAACAAAGTATGTTCAGTAGTCAAAAATAAGGAGGAGAAGAGACTGTTCGCGGAGGCTTGGGTATTATTTGAAAGGAATCATATTACTACCGCAATTCCAGTGATAGATGAAAAGAAACACGTTCTTTGTGAATTGCGAAAAATGAAGTATAGAAATGAGAAGCAGATTATTACAGAGTTTCAGACAAAAATCTCAAAATATGAAAAAAGTTATTATTTGAGAAAAGAGATTGCCTGTTTGAGAAGGTTGTTAGAAGAACAGGATATAGTTGTGATAGGGTCTGAAGAACAGTTTGACAGTATGTTTGGGCGTTTAATCATAAACAGGCGCAGAGTTCATTTTATTCAGAAGATAGAGAATGTATATGATTTTTTGCTTGATAATCAGCGTTTGTTGATTGATTTATCCCCGATTGGGTATAAGGGAAGAAACGAAATATATCGTTATTGCAATAATGGGTATTCCTGGAATCAATTTATGAATCATGTGCTCGAGGCGGTGGAATCTGAATATTGTAGCAAATTTTGTCAAATAACAGATAACAGTACAGAAATGCTCTCTGATTTTTTGAAAAAATATATGGTTGGCGCTGTATATATTTCAAGAAGAAATTTATTTACCAATGCAGTTTTAAATTATATGACAAAGCGATATTTTTCTGTAACAGAACATAAAGAGGCATGCCGAACTGATTTTTTTCAATATAGACTTAATTTGAACGGAATTGAGGTGAATGAAGCGAGAGGTGATAATGAGCTTACGCTGATTGAGTATGTCGATATTGTCTCACAATTATATGACTTAAACAAAAGATTATCGGGAAAAGTATTAGTCTTGAACTTTGCTTTTGATGGGGATGTGGATGCGACAAATGCGGAACAAATGAGAATGAAAATGGGAAAATATGAAGGGGATTCGCATTTTTCAAATAGATTGTATGATTACTCAGAATTATATAGTATAGGGGAAAATACGCAGGATTATTTAATAGAATTAACAAAATCACTTTGCTTTAAGCGTACAAGAACCTTTGAGAATAATCAGGTTGTGTTTGAAGATTTCGATAGCAGACTGGTGAATATTGAGAATGGAATACGAAAAACCTGTTATCAACCGGAATATTATTGTGGAACGATTTACTTTCTTGGAGGATGTACAATTTGGGGGTGGCTTGTAGAGGATCAATATACGATTCCTTCTCTTATTCAAAAAAATATCAATCGGACAGAAAAAGGATACAGGGTAGTAAATCTGGGAAATGGCAATGCAATTAATGCAGCTAATTTACTTAAGAACCTTTCCATAAATAAAAATGATATCTTTATCTGTTTATTTCCATTTCTAACCGACAAGATAAAAAGTGAGATTCCTATCATTGATTTAGGGGCACAATTTAATAAAATCAGAAAGAATAAATATAAGGATGTAGAATGTTTTTTTAATATGGTCCATCATTGTGGGACAAACGGAAATATTTTATATTCAGAGATAATATTTGCAGAATTAGAGAAATATTTAAACGGAATATGCCAAAAAAAAGATATTCAGAAAAATAGCTTATACAAGCTATTTCGTTCAGATTTCAAAGATTTAGATATCTTATACGGTTATCAGTCGTATATTGCAGAGCTAAAAAATGAATCGCAAGAATTAAGTTTTGATATATATAAGACAATCGGATGCATTGTTATGAATTGCAATCCGTTCACATTAGGACACAGGTATCTAATAGAATATGCGATAGGAAAGGTTGATTATTTATATCTTTTTGTTGTTGAGGAAGATAAATCATTTTTTTCATTTGCAGACAGATATGAGATGGTCAGGAAAGGTACGGAGGATTTGGAGAATGTATTGGTTATACGGAGCGGAAACATGCTTGCCAGTATGACTACTTTTCCGGCATATTTTCAGAGAAGCGAGGCTATACAGGTAAAAGAAAAGATTTCTGTTGGTGTAGATTTGAAGGTTTTTTCACAATATATTGCGCCGGTGGTAAATATCCAATTTCGATTTGTAGGGGAGGAGACATCGGATTGGGTTACTGCTTTATATAATAAGAAAATGAAAGAAATTCTTCCTGATTTTGGAATCAGCGTAATAGAAATACCAAGGAATTGTATTGATGGAAAAGAAGTATCAGCATCAGTAGTTCGAGAGTATTATAGAAAGAAGGATTTTAAAAATCTAAGTAAATGGGTGCCGGATACAACATTGGAATATTTAAGAAAACGACGGAACGATGAAAACAGTAATGGACGACATCTGTTTTATGGACGGATATCTTAGATAATAAATAGGAGGAATACTATGACAGTGATTTCTGTAATCATACCTATCTACAATGTAAAAAGTTATCTCAAAGATTGTATGGACAGCCTGGCTGCACAGACTTTTTCTGATAGTGAGTTTATCTGTATTGACGACGGCTCCACAGATGATTCTTACCTAACGGTTGAAAAATATATCAGGAAAGACAAGCGGTTCAAACTGATAAGGCAGAAAAATAAAGGACTTGCGGAGACGAGGAATGTTGGCATACGGAATGCGCAGGGGAAATACATCCTTTTTCTGGATGCGGATGATTATTTTGCGGATGGAAAGGTCTTGGATAAGCTCTGTCAGAGGGCAGAGGAGAGTCGTCTGGAGCTTCTAAGTTTTGAAACAGAGCTTGTGTATGAAGGCCGTATGAAAGAGATTGATAATAAAGATTTTTATTATTATAAAAGCCATAGCTATCCCGGTATTCGGAAAGGAAAAGACCTTTTCATCGAGATGATGTCCAATCAGGAGTATTGCGACTCGGCTTGTTTCCTGCTTATCAGGCGGGAATGGCTTCTGGAGCGGGGAATTTCGTTTTATCCAGGGATTCTTTATGAAGACGCGTTGTTTTGTATGCAGTGTTTTCTTGCGGCGGACAGAATGGAGCATGTATCGGAGCGGTTTTATACATACAGAATCAGGGAGAAATCAATTATGACCAGCAGCGTTCGTTGGGAGAACGTGCGGAGCAGACTGGTGGTATATCGTGAAATACTGCGCCTGCTGCTTTTGCAGGAAAAGGATGAACCCAGTTTGCAGAAATTTATGACGGAATATTTGTCTTTGATAGCATCGCATGCAAAGTATATGGACGAATTTAGAATTGACGGACAGTCAGACAGGGAACTGGCCCCTCTGGATTTGTTATTGGTGAAGACAATGGAGCTGGGGGATTACAGGATAGAAGTGAATGAACAGGTAATTTTGAATGGTCTGGAAAAGCTTGCCGCAGACAGCGAAGGGATTGTTCTTTACGGTGCGGGAGAGGTAGGAAGGATGTTCTTCCAGTTTTTAAAGGATAAAGGTTTGAGCGGGAAGGTGTTATGCTATGCTACAAGCGGAAATCCGAAAGGAAGTCTGGCTGAGGAAGAGTTGGATGGTATTCCTGTTCTTCCCATCAGCGAAGCGGTCAAACAGCCGGGACAAGTGATTCTGTCTGTGATTGCCTATCAGGCGCGAATGGACATGCAGCAAACATTGAGTCAGCTTGGAGTCAGGGAGTTTCAGATTTTTGACCAGTATATCTATCGCGCGCTGCGGCATTATGCGTCTTCGGCGGTGTGTGAGGAATTGTAAAATGCAAAAGGAAATGATAGAGATGGATGGAATTAAGGTATCTGTAATCATATATGTGAAAAATACGGCGGATTATGTTGAAAAATGTATCCGAAGCGTTAGGAATCAAACGCTTCAGGAGATAGAAATACTAATTATTGACGGAGGAAGTACGGACGGAACTCTGGACATTATTGAAAGAATGAGACGGGAAGATGAACGGATTCGCGTGTTCCATGGGCCTGCCAGCGTGGGCGCGCAGTTTAATCTGGGTCTTCGGGAGGCGAGAGGTCAGTATATCGGCGTATGCGAGGCAGATGATTACATATTGCCGGAGATGTATGAGAGACAGTATCGGATTGCCAGTGAGAATCGGCTTGATGTAGTCAGGGCCGGATATTTTCAAATCTTCAGTCTCTATGAAAAAGAGTACAGATTTAAACTGAAATCCTGCTATCAGGATGAAATGACGGAGAAAGTAGTGATTTCTCATCATGATACATTTTTTCTGGAGCAGGGAGTGAACGGTTTTTGGAACGGGATATACCGAAGACAATTCTTACTGGATCATCATATCTGGATGAATGAGACAAAAGGAGCGGCTTATCAGGATATTTCCTTTTCTTTTCTGACGCAAATGTATGCGGAGAGAATCTGGTTCATGAACGAGGCGTTCTACTGCTACCGGATTGATAATCCGAATGCGTCCGTTAATTCTTTGCATGGGGTCGAATTACATAGAAAAGAGTATGATGAATTAAAGAGACGGTTGAAAGATTCCAATCAGTGGGAAGAATACAAGCATCTATTTTTTAGCTGGGAATTGATTAGTTACCGGTGGTTTTTGGGGGAATTGCCAGGCGGATTAAAAGTGTCCAACGCTGTAAAAATATATCAGTATTTAAATACGCAGAGAGAAGAAGAGTCCTATGAAGAGATAAAAGTGATGGAAACAGTAAGGAAACTTGCAGAAGTTCTTCCAATTAGTGAATCAGAGTTTGCAGAAACAATTTTATCCGAAACAGAGAAGGGAAAAGAACTGCTGGAGTATGTTGAAAATTCTCTGAAATACGACAAAACGATTATTTTGTTTGGAGTCGGGCATATGGGAAATATCGTAAAGGAATTTTTGGAATTGTGCGGCAAACAAGTCCTTCTGACGGATAATGGCAGGCTGCAGCAGGAAAACGGTGTGATGGGAAAGAATGTGTACAGGCCGGAGGAACTTGCAGTTAAATTTCCCTATGGGAAATATATAATTGCAAATATCAGCCATGGAGCTGAGATGAAAGAACAGCTTTTGGGACTTGGAATACCAGAGGGAAATATACTGATTTGTGATAATGAAGAATTTTTCTTAAGAAAGATTTTTGTGAAAGCGGGGAGCTGGGTTGAAGAATAATGATATTCCAAAGGTAAGTATTATCGTGCCGGCATATAATGCGGAGCCGTATCTTGAAACCTGTCTGGACAGCCTTGTACGGCAGACTTATAACAATATAGAAATCATATTGGTAGACGATGGCTCGACGGATTTAACAGGCAGTATTTGTGATGCATATCACCAGTGTTATGCTAGCTTTATCAAAGCGGAACATTGCAGTCATCGCGGGGTTTCTTTGGCGCGGTTATTGGGTGTTCGGATTGCGGCGGGGGAGTATGCTGCTTTTGTAGATGCGGATGACTGGATTGAACGGGATTATATATCGTCAATGTTGTCTTGTATGGAGGACGCGGATATTGTGGCGGCGGGTATTTCTAAGGGGCTGCCGGATGAAAAGAGGAGTCTTGTCTGCGAGTATAATGGCATTTTGGCAGGGAAGTATGTGACTGACGGCGAGAGACAGAAATTATATGGGCACATGTTGTATTGCGGGGCGCCCTATCAGTTTGGCGTTCTTCCCTACATTTGTAACAAGATGTTTCGCAAAGATTCTATACAGCCTTTGCTGGAGAAGATTGATAAGCGTATCATTGACGGGGAAGACGCGGCGATTGTATATCAGTATTTGTTACAGTCCAAAAAAATTATTCTTACGGATGAGTGCAAATATCATTATGTGAATCACAAAATTTCTGCATCGCTGTCGGATTCGGAATACGCATATATGAATGCGTCTTTTCTCTATCAGGAGCTGTATGCCTGTTTTGAAAAAAGTGAATATCGGGCGGTTTTATGCAGACAGTTGGATGATTACATGCGGCGTATAATTTGGAAAAAGGATCCGGCGGCATATCTGCAGGTTAATTCGTTTGTCTTCCCTTTTGATAAAGTTGAACCAGGCTCGGGAATTATTTTGTATGGCATGGGAAAGGTGGGAAATGTTTTTTATCAGCAGATTATGCAGACCCGGTATTGCAGATTGACTGCCTGGGCGGATAGAGAGTCCAGACTGTTTGACGGTGCGATGGGAACTGTTCCATGTATCCTTCCGGATGAAATCAAAGAATATCATTTTGATTACGTGGTAATAGCAATTCAGAACAAAATTGTTGTAAGCCATGTATTGGAGCAATTAATCTCTGCAGGAGTTAAAGAGGAGAAAGTTATTATTCCGAATTTATAAAGGCACAGAGGACTGGCATCCGTCCAACTTCTAGGCGGATGGAATACTGAGAGGCAGGAGAGATGAAGCAATGAGTTATTGGAATGAATCGTTGGAAGAGATATTGCGCGCAGGTGAGATTGTTATATATGGAGCCGGCGTGATGGGAAGAGCTGTCAAAAGTTGTTTGACAGACGCGCCGTATTATGTGACTGTAAAAGCATTTATGGTGGAATCTCTAAGAAATAATCCTGCTTATATTGATGAAATTCCAGTAATTGATATTGCCCATGCATCAATATACAGAGATGCGTTTATCGCAGTCGCATTGCATGAGAAATATATGATGGGGGCGTTAAAACAGCTTTCGGAAGCCGGATTTCATAAGATGGCGCCGATTTCTTTTGACAGTGATGCGTGGAGCGATATCCGGGGAAACTGGTTTCAGTATCCCCATGACGGTCAGCAGGCGGTTTGTACCGGATTAAATGATGTATTTGCCGACAGATTTCGGATTTACGTGACGCATAGCGCGGCAGACCGGAGATTAAAAGAGAAAGCGGAGAGCCGGAGCTTTGAAATACCGATTCAGGCGGGGGCCGCATTGACTGACAGACGAATTGCACTGGTAACAGACAATCAGGGGGACAACATATCAGAGAAGAATAAAACTTATTGTGAATTAACAGCGCTTTACTGGATATGGAAAAATGACAGCGCAAATTATGTAGGGTTAAGTCATTACCGGAGAAGATTTGATATCAGTGAGCAGATGGCTGCATGGCTGCCGGAATCGGATATAGACGTCGTTCTTACAGTACCTGTTTTAAATATTGATGGAGTAAAACAGCAATATTGCCTGGACCATATGGAGTCTGACTGGAACAGGATGATGGAGGTTCTGGATTGTTTATTTCCCCAGTATTTAGATACGGCGAGAAGAATCGAAAAGGGCAAATATTATTATGCGTATAATATGTTTATTGCCCGCAGGGAGATTTTAAACCGGTACTGTGAATGGCTGTTTCCTATTTTGTCACTCTGTGAAAGTGAGACAGAAGAAGGACGGGACGGCTATCAGGGAAGATATATTGGTTTTTTAGCGGAACGCCTAATGACGATATTTTTTGAACATCATAAGGATGAGTATAAAATGGCAATTGGAAGAAAGCATTTTATTACAGAAATGGAGTACTAGAATACCGTCAGAAAGGCGTCAATGGTCTGTCTGAATATGGGCAGTTTTATATGGAATAAGGAGCTGAAAACATGAATTTTGAATTAAATGCATCCATGATGTGCGCCAACTACGGCAATCTGGAGGAAGAGGTAAAGAATCTGGCGGAAGGTGGAATTGATTCTTTTCATATAGATATTATGGACGGTCGTTATGTGCCGAATTATGCCATGTCTTTAAATGACATGAGCTATATAGCCAGCGTAACGGACAAGCCGCTGGATGTGCATCTGATGGTGGAACATCCCAATAATAATATTGATTTATTTTTAAGAAATTTGCGTCAGGGCGACACAATCTATATTCATCCGGAAGCGGAATACCATCCTTCTACGACTCTGCAGAGTATCATTAACGCTGGGATGATACCTGGTATTGCCATCAATCCGGGGACTTCGGTGGAAACGGTAATTGAAATGCTCCGTATTGTGGAGAAAGTGCTTGTGATGTCGGTAAATCCAGGAAACGCAGGACAGATGTATCTGCCCTATGTGGGAAAGAAGATTACGAAACTACTTTCGATTAAAGAGGACATGGGATTTGAAATCTACTGGGACGGCGCCTGCAGTGCGGATAAGATTCTGGAATATGCCCCCAAAGGGGTAAGAGGCTTTGTGTTGGGGACAACGCTTCTCTTTGGCAAGGACAGACCTTATGGGGAAACGCTGCAGAAAATTCGCAGTCTCCAGTTTTAAAGGAGAATTGGTGCATATGAATATCGCGTTACTATTGTCGGGAGGAATTGGAGAAAGACTGGATTCAAAGATTCCGAAACAATACATAAAAGTTTGCGGCAGGCCAATTATCTTATATTGTCTGGAACGGCTGGCTGCTCATAGAGAAATTCATGGGATTCAAATTGTTGCGGCTTGCGTCTGGCAGAAGCAGATAAAAGATTGGATGGAGACGATTGATACAAAGGGAAAGTTCAGAGGATTTTCCACACCGGGAAGTACGCGTCAGTTATCTATCCTGTACGGACTGGAAGACATCTGTAAATATGCCGGAGAGTCAGACTATGTGTTAATCCATGACGCAGTAAGGCCCATGGTTTCGGAAAGTCAGATTACAGCTTGTCTGGATGCGGCGTTGAATCATGAAGGAGTAGTTCCTGTGTTACCGATGAAAGATACGGTATACCGCAGCGGTGACCAGAAGAGAATAACGGAGCTGCTTAACAGAAGTGAAATCTATGCAGGACAGGCGCCGGAGGCTTTCCATCTGGGGAAATATCTTAAAGCTAACCAGAAACTTTTGCCGGAACAGATTCTGCATATGAATGGTTCGACGGAACCGGCGGTTCTGGCTGGGATGGATATAGCCATGATTCCGGGAGATGAGGAGAATTTCAAGATTACTACAAGAGCAGATTTGGAGCAATTTCAAAGAATTGAAGAGCAAAGGATGAAGAAAGCGGAAAAAAAGAATGGAATGGGAGCGCAGACAGATGAAAGCATGGATTTTGCATGATGTAAATGATATAAGGCTGGAAACAGCGGATACTCCGGCGCCGGGATATGGAGAAGTTCTTGTCAAAGTGGAAGCAGCAGGCATCTGTGGTTCTGATATTCAACGGGTATATAAGACGGGAGCGCATGTTCATCCGCTTATTATTGGGCATGAGTTTGCTGGAGTAGTGATAGGGACGGGAGAGGGTGTAGACAATGAGTGGATTGGAAAGCGGGTGGGGATATACCCGCTTGTACCATGTAGAAACTGTACTCCCTGCCAGCGAAAAGAGTATGAGCTGTGCAGAAATTATAATTACTTAGGTTCGCGCAGAAATGGCGGTTTTGCAGAGTATGCGGCAGTTCCGGCAGAGAATTTGATTGAGCTTCCTTCCAGTGTGACTTATGAGGAAGCCGCTATGCTGGAGCCTATGGCTGTGGCAGTCCATGCTATGAGGAGAATCGTGTTTTCTGAGTCTGACACGATTGCTGTCTGCGGGCTTGGAACGATAGGTCTGCTTCTTCTTATGTTCATTCTGGATGCCGGAGATTCCGGTGAAGCCAGATTCCGGCAATGTTCTCGTGAAGAATTATCTGATAGGTTTTATGGGAAGATTTTTGTAATTGGCAACAAGGAGTCACAGAAAAAAGCGGCAGTGAAAATGGGACTTCGTGAAGACCGCTATTGCGACAGCCGGAGGCAGGCAGCGGGGGAATGGCTGCTGGAGCATACAGGCGGGAAGGGCGTCGATACATTTTTTGAATGTGTAGGAAAAAATGAAACATTCGCACAGGCTGTAGACTGTACTGCTCCGGCTGGCAAGGTAGTTCTGTGCGGGAACCCGTATTCGGATATGAGCCTCGCCAGGGATGTGTACTGGAAAATACTCAGGAATCAGCTGACAGTAACAGGAACATGGAATTCTTCGTTTTTGCACAGTCAGGAGGATGACTGGCATTATGCGATTGACAGACTGGTGAAAAAGAGAATAACGCCAGCCAGTTTGATTACTCATAGATTATCTCTGGAAGAACTGATACTGGGACTGGAAATTATGCGGGATAAATCTGAAGAGTATATGAAAATAATGGGGACCTTTTTTTAACTGGTTTCATTCGCATCTTTTAATCTGGCTACAGTTCATATGCCGCAGTTTGCAGACCAGAGCAGGCGGCGTGTGAATTAATTTGGGCATCGTGATTTTCCAGGCCGTGCTAGTGTAAAATTTTTGTAGGACACATAGAAAAGGGAACGCCAGTTTTGTGTTATTATATTAGTCGACAAAAACCAATAGCACAAAGAAAGGTGTTCC
>CATJPU010000192.1 GCA_949742505.1 uncultured Lachnospiraceae bacterium
TCAAATTTTCAAACTGCTTTGATTATTCTACCATAAAACTGCCCATATTTGGAGACAAAATTATAAAAAAAAACGCCCCGCCGAAGCAGAGCGCCTTACTGCATTCCCTAATTTCATATATTGCATCCCATAACCTCCTCATATAATAAATTTACAGCCTCGCGCAGTCCAAAGCTTTCATACTCTTTCAGAATTTTCACAGGAATCTGATATCTTCTGCTTGCTTCTTTCATGGTCATGCCCCTACTCCTCCAATTCCCGCAGTATCATTCGGATACCGGCTCTGTTTCACACACATTTCGTTCTGGAATACTTCTATTGTATAACTACTTTCATTTCATGTCTAATACCCATGTTGAATTTTAAACTATGCCTGAAACGTATGCTGTTAGACGGCACATTCTAGTCTCCACCAACTGCATTTTTTCGTATCCTTCAAATGAAAAACAGCGTCAGAATCGCATTTCTAATGCAAATTCCTGTCGCTGTTTCTTCACTTTCTCATATCAAGCATACGTTCGCTGATCGTATGTTTTTCTTTATTTGGATGCAAAATTATTTAAACATTCTTTTACATGGTCCACAAAACGCGCCGTCACCAGTGAAAGTTTCCGCTGCCTGTCCAAACCAATTTTCCAATTCATTCCGCACAGACGGACGTTTTGCCACGCTCAAAGGCTGACCTGCCAAATCATTTGGAGTAATCCTGTCTTTTTCTGCCAGCGCGGAATCCTTACGTATCAACACCCTCCATTTTTCTTCCACAGGCATCCGCACAAAGTTATACCGGCTAATCTCCACAGGTTCCAGTAAAAGTCCCATATCCAGAATGCCGTTTTCCAGCCGTTCCTTTACATCTTCTCCGATTTCATCACTCTTCTGAGCGTCTGTACTAACAACTTAAGACAAATACTGCTTCATAATCTTTAGCGCCCCTTTCTCTAACCGGCTGACCTGGGCCTGGGAGATCTGGATCATCTCCGCTACCTCCATCTGTGTTTTCCCTTCAAAGAACCGAAGTTCAATGATGTACCGTTCCCTCTCTCCTAAATGCTTCATGGCCGCCTCCAAAGACAGATCTTCCACCCATTTTTCTTCTTTATTCTTCTTATCGCTAATTTGGTCCATCACGTAGAGGGCGTCTCCGCCGTCGTTGTAGACCGGTTCCTGCAGACTCATAGGCGCCTGAATTGCATCCAGAGCAAAGATAATATCTTCTCCGGAAATACCGATTTCCTCGGCAATCTCCTCTACCGTAGGCTCTTTCTGATGCTGTTTTACGTAATTTTCCTTGGCATAAATCGCCTTATATGCCGTATCCCGGAGGGAACGGCTGACCCGGATACTGTTGTTGTCCCGCATATAACGCCGGATTTCTCCGATAATCATCGGCACCGCATAGGTGGAGAATTTCACATCCAGCTCCGTATTGAAATTATTAATCGCCTTAATCAGCCCGATACAGCCAATCTGAAACAAATCATCCGGATTCTCATTACTGTTTCCAAACCGCTTAATCACACTGAGCACTAATCTTAGGTTCCCTTTAATATACTCCTCTTTAGCTTCCTCATCTCCTGCTTTGATCCGCGCAAACAAAGCCTCCTTCTCCTGATCGCTCAGAATCGGAAGCTTTGCTGTATTTACTCCGCATATTTCAACTTTTCCCTGTGCCATAACAGACCTCCCGCCAGATGTATATTTATCACAGACTGTGATTCTATCTAGTAGAAATTCTGTCCATATGCACTTAGGTTATTCCCTCTTAAGGGAAAATAAAAAAACTTTTAGACCTTGACAATAAAATTATCTGTCCCACTTATCTGCAAGATTCTGAATCTGCGTCTCAAATTTGGCAAGGTCTTTATTAGCGAGACCTTCGTTCTTAAGAACCACCTGCATAAGCCTCTTAGCCGCCGCAATAACACGCTCGAAGGCTGCATTTGCGCGTGCTCTGGCAGGCTTCTCCACTACCTTCTTCGGCACCGGAGTTCCCGCTGTAATAATGGTATTGGTTGCCAAATCCACACAACCGCCGGAATACGGCGCAAAAGCCGGACAGCCAATCTGCTCGGAAGCAAGCCCTGCGAACCGGTCGGTAACCGCATCCTCGCCATGTACCACCATAATCCGCTCCGGCTTTTTCTCAAAACCCTTAAGCCATGCCAGAAGCCCGTTCATGTCCGCATGACCGCTGATACCCTTAAGCGTCACAATATGAGCGTTTACCTCAATATTCTCTCCGAAGAGCTTCACAAATTCTGCCCCTTCAATCAGCTTGCGTCCAAGGGTTCCCACTGCCTGATAGCCCACGAAGCAGATGGTGCACTCTTCCCTCCACAGGTTGTGCTTCAAGTGATGGCGAATCCGTCCCGCGTCACACATACCAGAAGCAGAAATAATAACTTTGGGCTTCTCGTCAAAGTTAATCAGCTTGGAATCGTCGCTGGTAACCGACGTCTTAAGCCCCGGAAACTGCAGCGGGTTAATCCCTTTATTTACCAGCTTCATAGCCTCCTCGTCAAAGCAGGCTTTTACATTTTTATTGAATACTTTGGTAGCTTCCACAGCCAGCGGACTATCCACGTATACTTCGAAATCCGGATAGTCCGACACCAGATTCCTTTCTTTGATTTCCCGAATAAAATACAGTATCTCCTGAGTACGCCCTACCGCGAAGGACGGAATAACCACGTTGCCGCCTCTTGCGAAAGTCTCGGAAAGAAGCTTTGTAAATTCCCCTACATAATCCGGAACCACATCTCCATGTGTCCTGTCGCCATAGGTAGACTCAATCACAATATAATCGGCTTCCTTTACATACTGCGGACTCTTGATAATCGGCTGGTTCGGATTCCCCACATCGCCGGAAAATACAATCTTCTTAGAAATCCCGTCTTCCGTAATCCATACCTCAACGCTTGCAGAACCCAATAGATGCCCTACATCCATAAATCGTACTTCTATACCCTCACAGAGCGTAATCTTCTGATCGTAGCCGCAGGGCGCCAGAAGTTTAATCGCTGCCTCTGCATCCTCCATGGTATAGAGCGGTTCATACTCCGGCGCTCCGCTTCTTCTGCCTTTGCGGTTTCTCCATTCCGCCTCAAATTCCTGAATGTGCGCACTGTCACGCAGCATGATATTGCACAGATCCGATGTGGCAAATGTGGTGACGATTTCCCCCTGAAAACCATGCTTACAAAGAAACGGAATCTTCCCCGAATGGTCAATGTGCGCATGGGTCACCAGTATGTAGTCAATGTCCGCCGCGTTAACCGGGATATCCTGGTTCTCGTACAGATCCGGTCCCTGCTCAAGTCCGCAATCCACCAGAATGTTCTTCCCGCATGCCTGAAGTAAATGACAACTTCCAGTAACTTCATGGGCTGCGCCAATAAATGTTAGCTTCATGAATTCATCCCCTTTTTCTTTTAGTGTATCACATTCAGACGTATTTTACCATTTCGCGTTTCAATCTCTGCATAATTTTTTTCTCCAGACGGGAAATATAGGACTGGGATATCCCCAGCATATCCGCCACCTCCTTCTGCGTCTTTTCTTCCCCGTTCTGCGTGCCGATTCCAAACCGCATACGAACTATCATCTGTTCTCTGCCGGAAAGCCTTCCAAGCGCCTTTATCAACACCTTCCTCTCTGCTTCGCTTTCCAAATCCCTGTAAATCGTATCCTCATCTGTTCCTAATATATCGGATAACAGAAGTTCATTGCCGTCCCAATCCACATTCAGCGGTTCGTCAATGGATACTTCCAGCTTTGTCTTATTATTTCTCCGCAGATACATCAAAATTTCATTCTCAATACAGCGGGAGGCATAAGTAGCAAGTTTAATCTTTTTCTGTGGATTAAATGTATTAATTGCTTTAATGAGTCCAATCGTCCCGATAGAAATCAAATCCTCTACTCCGATTCCTGTATTATCAAATTTCTTGGCTATGTATACCACCAGTCTTAAATTATGTTCAATCAGTATTTTCTTGGCGTTCTGTTCGGTCTCTGTCCCAATCTCGGCAATCGTCTCCGCCTCCTCTTTCGCATCCAGAGGAGCCGGCAGAATATCCGCCCCGCCAATGTAATAGACCTCTCTGGTCTCCGGGAATAAAAATGTTCTGGCATTTGAAATAAACTTCCATTTCCATTTGCCCGGTACTACTAAATTCATCATGCTTACCATCCTCCTGTCATATATCTGGGTTTAATATCACATCACATTCATTTCCAAAAGAGGATTCTTCACTAATTGCGACCATAGGCTGTTCCACCCGCTGCTCATTCTTACCGGATATACAGATGCAATCTATGGACAGCACCGGAATGACTCCCAATCCTTTTGCGATTGTCCGGTAAGGAATATAGCGTAGCCCTTCAGGCATTTTCCCTCCAAAGAGCTTCTCCGCCAGCCTGTTACTGATAATAGTGACAGATTTTCCGCTAATCTCATCTCTCAATTGATTTCCTGTATCCACAATTGCCTCTGCCCGACAGCTTTCACCGCCAAAAAACAAGGTTACAGAGCAATGAGACTCTCCAAAATGGAATAACCCAGCCAATACTTTCAGTACTCCGGAAGCAAGATAATAACTTGCCATGGCCAGCGCAAAAAACAAACTTCCAACCTCTATATACTGGTTTAGGTATTCAAAAATCCCCCCTACCAGAAAACCGCTGATATATAGTGTAATCAGAGCCCGGAAAAAGCTTTGCAGGCTTCGGATGGGAAGTCCCAAAAGCAGCATAGCCGACGGCGCCAGAATGTAGAATAATACAACTTTCACAAACGTAAACGGAATCCCGACAGCCGTCACAACACAAGTCAGAAAAGCTCCAAGCAAAGCTCCAAGACAAATCCTTCCATAAGAGGAAGAAAGTTTTAACACCTTCTTTGTGACGAGGAGCAATATATAGTCCATCAGGAAATTCACGAGAAATAGTACGTCTATGTAGAGTTCATAATACACATTCCGTCCTCTTTTCAAATTTTCCTCTGACTGTCATCTCAAACACGCTGTGTCAGCCAGGCAAAATTTATTATAGGGGATGGCCAATAAAGAATTTGTCAGTTGATGCTGAGAAAAATGAAGATTCTTTCGACAGGAGTCGCAGGTGGTTTCTCTGAGAATATTTTTAGGATTGTGAGGACAAGAAGCATTATCTGGGATATAGCGGGCAGGACTCTCTCTTACGCAAAGCTGGGCAACGCGGAAACGAACTAACTGCTAACATAGTCTAAGAAACTCAGGAATGCCTTCGTTTCTAAGACTATCTAAGCAGTTATTTCGCTTCCGCTAAAAGCGCCCCTGAATGCTTTGTGTAAGAGAGAGTCCTGCCCGCTATATCCCAGATAATACTTCCTGTCCGCGCAGTTTTTTGAAATATTTTGAGAGAAATACTGCCCATAAAAAAGGACACCAGGGAAACCTGGTGTCCTAAGTAAATATGATTATTTTTTAAAAAAATCTGGTATCTTGATGGACTGTTCTTTTACTTTGGAGGTTGGTACTTTTGGTGTGTCTAAGGTGGGGGCTGTTCCGCCTACGGTTCTTCTCGGCATAGGAGTTACTCCGGCCTTTGCACCTGCTGCGCCGCCCAAATCTACTCTCGGCGAATACACCTGCCGCTCGTAAGAAGAAGCCGGAGGTACCATGGTCTGACGCTGTACGCCCTCTAATCTGGATTTTAACTTGGAGGATGTGCCGCCTACATTATGTAGTCCTGTCGCAATAACGGTAATGGTTGCTTCGTCAGCCCGGGAATCATCATACATAGCTCCAAAGATAATATTCGCGTCTTCTCCTGCAAGTTCCTGCACGTACTCTGCCGCATCGGATGCATCCATCAGCGTAATATCGCCGGATACATTAATGATTACATGGGAAGCCCCCGCAATGGTTGTCTCAAGCAGAGGACTTGCAACCGCCTGCTTAACTGCTTCAAGCGCCTTATCGTCTCCACGTCCCTGACCAATTCCGATATGAGCAATGCCCTTATCTGTCATAACAGTCTGCACGTCTGCAAAGTCAAGGTTAATCAAAGAAGGTACGTTAATCAAATCTGTGATACCCTGAATACCTTGCTGCAATACCTCGTCCGCTTTCTTCAAAGCTTCCGGCATCGTCGTTCTTCTGTCAACAACTTCTAGCAGCTTGTCATTCGGAATGACAATCAGCGTATCTACACTCTCTTTTAACTTCTCAATTCCGCCAAGCGCATTGTTCATACGGGTCTTAGATTCAAAACGGAAGGGCTTTGTTACAACGCCTACGGTAAGAGCGCCCTGTTCCTTGGCAATACGCGCCACCACCGGAGTTGCCCCGGTTCCGGTTCCGCCGCCCATTCCGCATGTAACAAATACCATATCGGCGCCTTTTAACGCAGCAGAAACCTCTTCTGCACTTTCTTCAGCCGCCTTCTCTCCAATCTCAGGTCTTGCTCCTGCTCCAAGTCCCTTTGTAATCTTATCGCCAATTTGCATCAATGTCGGAGCCTTACATAACTGTAACGCCTGTTTATCTGTATTAATAGCTATAAATTCAACACCGGCAATCTGTTCGTCAATCATTCGGTTCACAGCATTGTTCCCGCCTCCGCCGACACCTACAACAATTATTTTTGCCGCCGCTTCTGATTCGTTTGTCTTAATTTCCAGCAAGCGTTTCTCCTCCTTCGTCATCCTTATAATATAAATATACATCCCTTATCGTCCATGTTTGATGGACGCATTATACACAGACTTTGCCATATATATACTATAATATAAGCTTTTGCGCAAAATATCAATAGCTATTTGCCGTTTTTCGTAACCTTTTTCCCCTTTTTGTTAGAGTTCACAGAGTAGTTGTCCTCTGCCGGCGCTTTCCAGGCAAATCAACTCCCCTGCAACCCCTTCTACACGTCATTCACAGATAAACCTACAGACTATAACTTCTAATCATCATCGCCGTTGTCTTCCGAATATTCATCGCCGCCGTCATCTTCTGAATATTCATCGTCACCGGAAGTATCCCCGCCATCCTGTCCGCCAGTATCATCACCCGGCAAATCCGCAGTAAAGGGAATGACATTCGATTCATCCATAAAGTTCTTCAAATTAAGTGTTCCTGCCCTTCCTTCCAGTTTAACCAGAATCGGCGTAATCTGCGCCATCTTTTCAGTCGTAACATCCATTCCCAGCACAACGCGAACACTTCCAAAATACAGTTCTATTCCATCGCTCATACAGACAATCTTATCTGGCTCAAGCTGATAATTTTTGACCTCCTGAGCCACATTGAGAACCGCCTCAAGAAGCTTCTCATCTTTCAAATTCAACGGTTTATACAACTTTGACTCCCCGA
This sequence comes from uncultured Lachnospiraceae bacterium, assembly GCA_949742505.1. Classification (GTDB taxonomy): domain Bacteria; phylum Bacillota; class Clostridia; order Lachnospirales; family Lachnospiraceae; genus Claveliimonas. The sequence goes on from CATJPU010000192.1 coordinate 7,356, forward strand.
CGTTAACTCCTTCTATCCCCGGAACCCCTTCTATCCTCTCACTTCCCTTTAATACAATGGTTCCTGTTTTATCAAAGAAGACATACTCTTCGTCTTCTGTAATATATCCAACAATCGGCTTTTCCTTCACCGTAATCTTAATGGTCCACGGATTCCTCATCCCAACTTTTATGGACGTAAGGCTCCCCGGCACTTCATGCTCCATGAAACGGTATTTGACAACCAAATAAAGTGAATTAATGGAGTATTTATCTTTTTGCACTGATTCCAAAATCACTTTATCCTCCGTATATTCGTTTCCCTTGATTTCAATCCCCTGTACATAGAACAAAAGGTACACAGATATCGCAATAATTGCAACCCCAAGCACAATGATAATCAATGCATACAATCTGTGACTCCTTCTTCTCTTTCTCCTTCGTCTTGCCATCTATACTCCTCCCCGCAGACGCGCATGAATCCCCTGTAACTTTGTAATATCATTTTACCAAAGAAGATACGCTAAGTACAAGCCCCATTTCCAAAAGGAGGAAAACAACCGAAGTTCCCCCGTAACTGATAAACGGCAATGTGATTCCCGTATTTGGAATGGTATTTGTAACAACTGCTATATTCAATATGACCTGTATCATCATATGCGCCATCGCACCCGATGCAATCAGCGCTCCGAATAAATCGGCGGCATGGGTTGCAATTACAAAAAAACGCCAGATTAAAATCAGAAATAATATCAGAATAAACCCGGCTCCAAACAACCCTAATTCCTCACAGACAATTGAAAAAATCATATCATTCTGGGCTTCCGGCACAAAACCAAGCTTCTGTACGCTCTCTCCCAATCCCCTGCCGAATAGACCGCCGGAGCCTATTGCATACAGCCCCTGCAGAGTCTGATAACCCTTCTCAAACTTCTCCGGATTTCTCCAAATTGCAAGCCTTTCCAGACGATAGCTTTCTAAAGCAAGAAAGATTCCCATAAAACCGCATCCCAGCGCTCCCATCCAGATAAATTGCGCATATTTCGGACTTGCCACAAAAACCAGAATAACCCCGATTCCCAGTATGATAATCGCCGTACTCAAATTGCTCGCACCCACCAGACCTACAATCGGCAGAATGCTGACCATAATCATAAACATGGTCCGCATATTGCCCATTTTTTTTACATTTTTTGTAACCAGATATGCCAGAAACAAAATGACCGCGACTTTGGCAAACTCTGAGGGCTGAAATGAAAAAGGCCCTAAAGACAGCCATCTTTTGGACCCGTTATACTCATCTCCGAACAACATAACCGCAATGGATAAAAAAATTGCTATCACATATCCCGGGAGCGCAAAACGTTTCCAGATATGATAGTCCATACCTGCCATTACAAACATTGCGGCAATGCCGAGAAGGGTGGCAAACACCTGCTTTTTCAGATAATAAAAGGAATCATGAAACTTCACTTCCCCGTTATACGCACTGGTACTGTACAAAATTACAAGTCCCATTATCATCAGTAGAAATAACGCTGCAAGAAGCGTGTAATCATATTTTCTCTTTTTTGATTCCGGCACCTTGTCTGCTGCCTCCCTATAAGGAATTTACAATCTCTTTGAACTTATCTCCCCGTTCTTCATAATTCTTAAACATGCCCCAGCTCGCACATGCAGGCGAGAGCAGTACCGCATCGCCCGGCTTAGCCAGCTTAGCGGCTGTAAGAACCGCCTCCTCAAAGGTATCAAATAGCGCAATATCGCGAAAACCGCTTTCCTTTGCCTCTTTAGCAATCTTCTCCTTTGTCTCTCCAATCAGAAGCAGCTTCTTCACTCTTCCCTCAAAACTTTCAATCCATTCTTTGTAGGAAGACTGCTTATCATAGCCGCCGCCAATGAGATAAGTGGGCCGAATCATCGCCTGAATCCCCTTAATCGCCGCGTCCGGATTCGTTCCCTTTGAATCATTATAATAGGCGACTCCATTCTTCTCAGCTACAAATTCAATTCTGTGCTCTACGCCTGCAAATGCCCGGATTGTCCTGCGAATGCTCTCCATTGGAATGCCGTAAGCCGCCGCCATAGCTACAGCCGCCATTACATTCTCGTAATTATGCGTCCCAAGAAGTTTCAGTTCCTTTACACTGCATACCACACATTCTTCCGGATTCCGGTAAATGATATTGCCTTCATCCAGATAAATGCCTTTCTCTAGTTTACGCTGACTGCTGAAATATAGAACCTTAGGGATCAATGTTTCTCCAAATTCCCGCAGAATCCCATCCTCATAATTGAGTACGCAGATATCATCCGCCTTTTGATTCCTGGCTACATTCTTCTTAGCTTCTATATATGCCTCCATCGTATGATGACGATTCAAATGATCCGGCGTAATATTAAGAATTGCGGACACCCGCGGCTTAAAATCCACAATTGTCTCCAACTGGAAACTGCTCATCTCAGCCACAACAACCGAATCATCCCTTGTCAACTCCGCCACATTCGTATAAGGAGTCCCTATATTGCCCACTACAAACACGCTGTCCTTTGCATCCTTCATAATCTCACCCAGAAGAGCTGTTGTCGTAGTCTTTCCATTCGTTCCTGTAATGGCAAATACATCTCCCTTTCCAAGCTCATAGGCAAGCTCCACTTCCCCGACTACCGGAATCCCTTTCTCCCTCATCCGGTTCACAACCGGAATATCCGTCGGCACACCAGGACTAATCACCACAAAGTCCAGCTCCTCCAAAAGCTTCTCCGGAAATTCCCCGAGAACGATCCGTATCCTGCTGTCCTCCCGCATCTTATCCCGAACCGCCTTTTCCTCCAGCTTGTCGTTGGCGTCATAGAGCGTAACCTGCGCCCCGCGTCCTTCCAAAATCCCTGCCGCTCCAATTCCGCTAATCCCGGAACCGAACACAAGAACCCTTTTTCCTGTTATCTTCATAGTTTCCTCCTATATTATATGGCCATCAACGCAACCAGGCACAAAATCGTAGTCGCAATGGAAAATACCGCGACAATCCTGGTCTCCGACCATCCGCACAATTCAAAATGATGATGAATCGGCGCCATTTTAAAAATCCTTTTGCCTCCGGTCTTTTTAAAATACGTTACCTGTATCATAACTGACAGTACTTCTACGAGATAGATTAGACCAACAATTAATATAAAAAGCGGCATCTGAAGCATATACGCTGTGGAAGCCACAAAACCTCCCAGCGCCAGAGAACCCGTATCTCCCATAAATACACTCGCCGGATACACATTAAATAAAAGAAATCCCAGCAAAGCTCCCACTACCGCGCAGGTCGCCGGCTCAATCCCACTCTTGCTTCCGATTGCAACCACCGTAAAAAATGTTGCCACCA
>CATJPU010000193.1 GCA_949742505.1 uncultured Lachnospiraceae bacterium
GAGTCTTTTGCATCTTTCGCCATGAGTTTCCTGCCCCTTCTCCTGATACTTCTATTTTACCATAAAAAGTTCTTGAAAAGAAGCCGAAAATACAGTGTTTCCAAGGATTACAGCAATGTTGGGACGACTTGTCCCAAAGTATTTTTATGGGGTCTGTTTTGAAGAATTATCATCTGCATGATCAGAAATCCGGAATGCTTTTGGCTGTTCAATCTCAAGTCCTGACATCAGCCAGTCGAATTGCTGCCAGGTAAGTGTTCTCACCTCTTCGGAATTCCGGGGCCAGCGAAAACGGCCCTGAGCCTCCATCCGTTTATAGAGAAGCAAAAATCCATCCCCCTCCCAGAGAAGCGCCTTGATCCTGTCACACCTTTTCCCACAGAACAGATACAGGGCACTGCGCCTTGGATCCATATGGAGTTTATCCTGCACGATAGCGCAAAGTCCATCAATGGCCCGTCTCATGTCTGTATAGCCACATACGATATAGATTTCATCCGCAGCTGTAATGTCGCCTAACATAATGTTCTCTCCAGAGTCCGGAGCACTTGTTCAAGAAAACAGGCATCTGTTCCCTGCGGTATTCGGACAGTAACCCCTGACATAAACAATTCGATTACTGGAATCCCAGATAAAACTGAAGCAGAATAAGGAATGGATTCAGAAACAGCTTCAGTTTCCAGTCTGGGAGCCGGTGGCTCCTGGAAATTAATTTTCACAATCTCCTGTTTCATAGGATTCCTGCCATGGAGAGCAGGAGGGATATCGGAATCTCCTTTTTGACGAAGGCGCCTTACCCAGTTATAAAAAGTACCTGGCTTGATGTTATGCTCCAAACACCATTGATAGTCCGTAAGGCCGCTGGATCTGCACTCCATGATTAAACGGTACTGCTCATCAGTAGTGACTGGTTTTGCACGCATAGCTTTCTTATCCTCCATAAAGTAGTAAATGCTGCATTTATTGGATTCTGGCATATAGAATATAGTAAAACGCTCGCATTTCTAGCAACTATTATGGGGTAAAAAACAGGTTCTGTCACTCCGGTAGTTTATTTTGCGCTTACATATAAGCGGTGTGTACTTTTGCGCCTGGGACAAAAGCTGTGCAGAAGAAATGATTGAAAAGTGCGAGCGTATAGTTATATGATTGTTTGGCAAATTCATGGTCAGGACTTTAGTGTATTCAGAGTCTCAAAGAACCCCGGATAAGACACGTCCACGCACCGGCTCCCTTCAATAAAAGTATTTCC
>CATJPU010000194.1 GCA_949742505.1 uncultured Lachnospiraceae bacterium
GAAAGTAAGGAGGAAGTTATGGAAGCAGGAAGTGGATTTTTTGACCGGCTTGTGTCGGGACTGAATAAAACGAGAGATAATATTGTGTCCGGAATGGACAGTGTATTCGGCGGGTTTTCCAATATCGACGAGGATTTTTACGAAGAATTGGGAGAAGTTATGATTATAGGGGATTTGGGGGTGAAAGCCACCTATGATATTCTGGATAATCTGAAAGAGAAGGTAAAGGAGCGGCATATCAGGGAGCCGGAAGCCTGCCGGGAAATCCTGATTGAAAGTATCAGGGACCAGATGAGCGTGGGCGCTGTACAGTATGAATTTGAAGAAATGTATCCGGTGATTCTAGTGGTGGGCGTGAACGGCGTGGGGAAGACTACCACCATCGGAAAGCTTGCCGGTCAGTATAGCGCGGAGGGAAAACGGGTCATCATCGCGGCTGCGGATACCTTCCGGGCGGCTGCGGGAGAACAACTGAAGGAGTGGGCGGACAGGGCCCATGCGGAGCTGATTGGCGGACAGGAGGGCTCCGACCCGGCCGCGGTGGTATACGACGCGGTTGCGGCGGCTAAGGCGAGACATGCAGATATTCTTCTCTGCGATACAGCCGGGCGTCTTCACAATAAGAAAAATCTGATGGAAGAGCTGCGCAAGATGAACCGGGTGATTGACAGGGAATACCCGGAAGCCTGCCGGGAGACCTTTGTGGTTCTGGACGCAACTACCGGGCAGAACGCCCTGCAGCAAGCCAGGGAATTTAAGGAGGTTGCGGACATCACCGGAATTATTCTGACCAAGATGGACGGTACTGCAAAGGGCGGTATTGCAGTTGCAGTGCAGGCGGAGCTTGGCATTCCGGTCAAATATATCGGCGTGGGCGAGAAACTGGAGGATTTGCAGAGGTTTGACCCGGACGCTTTTGTAAATGCATTGTTCTCGCCGGAGAGACAGGAGGAACAGATGTAGAAGGAGCGACAGTCATACCGGAGGATTGATGCAGTAATTGGACAGGTCCGCATATTTTTTAGGATGCAAGTAATTCCGCGGGTGCGAAATTCCATCGCGGGAAAATCTGAATGGATAATGGATTAGAATCAGGGGGACGAGAAGATGTTGACGTTAGAGAAATTTGAGGAAGCAAGCGAGCTGGTGAAACGGGTAACCAATCCTACCAAATTGATGTACAGTGAGTATTTAAGCGGGCAGACCGGGGGTAAGATTTATTTAAAGCCTGAGAATATGCAGTTTACGGGGGCTTATAAAGTTCGGGGCGCTTACTACAAAATCAGTACCCTTACCGATGAGGAGAGGGAGCGGGGACTGATTACCGCATCCGCGGGAAATCATGCACAGGGCGTGGCGTACGCGGCGCAGAAATACGGCTGCAAAGCAGTGGTGGTTATGCCTACGGGAACGCCTCTGATTAAGGTGAACCGGACTAAAGGATACGGCGCGGAAGTGATTCTTTACGGAGACGTGTACGACGACGCCTGCGCGCATGCTCTGAAGCTTGCCGAAGAGAATGGATATACCTTCGTACATCCATTTGACGATTTGGACGTGGCAACGGGACAGGGAACCATAGCCATGGAGATTGTGCAGGAGCTTCCCACAGTGGATTACATTCTGGCGCCAATCGGCGGCGGCGGGTTGATTACCGGAGTATCGGCGCTGGCCAAGATGCTGAATCCGAAGATTAAAGTAATCGGAGTGGAGCCTGTGCAGGCCGCCAGTATGACGGCAGCCATTGCAGCGGGAGAGCCGGTGGAGCTTCCAAGCGCGAACACCATTGCAGACGGAACGGCGGTAAAAAGAGTCGGGGATAAGAATCTTCCTTATGTTAAGGAAAATGTGGATGAAATCCTGCAGGTAGAGGATGACGATTTAATTGGCGCATTTCTGGATTTGGTGGAGAATCATAAGATGATTGTGGAAAATTCGGGACTTCTGACGGTTGCGGCACTCAAGCAGATGGATTTGAAGGGGAAAAAGGCGGTTGCGATTCTAAGCGGCGGTAATATGGATGTAATCACGATGTCTTCGATTGTACAGCATGGACTGATTCAGAGAGGGCGAATCTTCTCCGTATCGGTACTTCTTCCGGATAAGCCGGGCGAGCTGGTGCGGGTGGCCTCCGCCATTGCAAATGCCAAAGGCAATGTCATCAAGCTGGAGCATAACCAGTTTGTAAGCACCAACCGCCATGCGGCAGTAGAGCTTCGTATTACGATGGAAGCATTCGGGACAGAGCATAAGAAAGAGATTATGGCAGCCCTCCGGGGGGCGGGATTTGAGCCGGAAGAAATTGGGGCGAAGTTGTATTAGAGCGTGTCTGAAAATTCATTCCTACAATCTGCAGCCCCACTTCACACCGGATTTTACGCTGGAGAACTGCGAAAGCAGGCATCTGATGTCCCAGAGATGTCTCTGAAAGAAATTAATGCGGAAATGATAGCGATTATTGAAAAAGTCGAAAATAATCAGATATGATTAAAGTGTGTAGTTGAATCCAGCCCTTTGTTTTGAGCAAAGGGCTGGATTTTATAACAGTAAGGCCGCAGTCTAAACCTGGATACATTCTTTATTCTATAGGGTTGACAATGCATGTATAATTGTATACAATTATACATGTTAAACTTTTGACAGCATTTGATTCCGAAGGAGAGAACAAGATGGATAACAGAAAAGTATATTTGAACGAGCATTCCAATCTTCTGCAGTTAGAGGAGCATATGTATCCGTTGGTTGATGTGAAGACGCCCAATGTATTTCGCAATCTGTTCCGGTATGACGAGATACCGAAGATTGCGTTCAATGACCGAATTGTGCCGCATCATATGCCGGATAATATCTGGATTACGGATACTACATTCCGGGACGGACAGCAGTCCAGAGCGCCTTACAGTACAGAGCAGATTGTTACAATTTTTGATTATTTCCACAAATTAGGGGGTCCGAAAGGCAAAATTAAGCAGTGTGAGTTCTTTCTATACAGTAAAAAAGACCGGGACGCGGTGTACAAGTGCATGGAAAGGGGCTACCGTTTCCCGGAGGTTACAAGCTGGATTCGTGCAAGTAAGAATGATTTTGAGCTGGTGAGAGACATAGGAATGCCGGAGACGGGCATTCTGGTTAGCTGTTCGGATTACCACATTTTTTATAAATTGAAAATGACCAGAAGAGAGTGTATGGAGCACTATCTGTCTGTAGTTAGAGAATGTTTGGAGACTGGGATTAGTCCCAGATGCCATCTGGAGGATATTACAAGGTCAGATATCTACGGATTTGTGATTCCATTCTGCCTGGAGCTGATGAATCTGATGGAGGAATACCGGATTCCGGTTAAAATCCGGGTGTGCGATACCATGGGCTATGGGGTGAATTATCCGGGAGCGGTGATTCCCAGGTCTATTCCGGGCATTATCTATGGAATCCGGGTTCATGCGGGGGTTCCCAGTGAGCTGATTGAGTTCCACGGACACAATGATTTCTATAAGGCAGTCAGCAATTCTTCTACAGCATGGCTGTATGGCGCCTGCGGAGTAAACTGTTCTCTGTTCGGGATTGGGGAGCGTACCGGTAATACGCCGCTTGAGGCGATGGTATTTGAGTATGCGCAGCTTCGGGGAACCTTGGACGGTATGGATACCACTGTGATTACTGAGCTTGCAGAGTATTTTGAAAAGGAGATTGGATACCGGGTGCCATCGAGAACGCCTTTTGTGGGAAAGAATTTTAATGTGACCAGAGCAGGAATTCATGCGGACGGGCTCTTGAAAAATGAAGAGATTTATAATATATTTGACACAGAGAAATTTTTGGGAAAGGCGCCGCTTGTAGCAGTATCCAACACGTCGGGTCTTGCGGGAATCGCTCATTGGATTAATACCTATTTTCATCTGCCGGAAGAAAGCCAGTTGGATAAAGGCAGCGAGCTGACCGCTATGGTTAAGGCATGGGTAGACGGGGAATATGAGGGTGGACGCGTGACGGTACTTACGGATGAGGAGCTTCTGAGAGTGATTGACGATGCGTGTCAGAAGCTTGGCGTTACTTTGGTGTAGTGAGACAGTGCATGTTGCCGGAATGGTAGAGATGCCTGTAAGGCGATAGCGATGTAACAGCTTCATATGCTTAGTGAATGCGGGTGGAGAGTGACATTTACTGATGAATCCATGTTGTGATGTACTAGAGCGTGTTTGGTGTTTGTCGCGAGTTTTTTACCGGGGAGAGGAGAAAATGGAAGAGTATCAGGAACAGTCCCTGAGAGGAAGAGTGTTTCAGAGAATCCGGGAGGATATCTTAACGGGAGTCTATCAGGATGGAGAAGAGCTTCGGGAGATTACCCTTGGAGAGAAGCTTGGAGTAAGCAGAACGCCTGTCAGGGAAGCGTTAAGACAACTGGAGCTGGAAGGGTTGGTTGCAATTGTGCCGAATAAGGGCGCATATGTGACTGCAATTACCCAGAAGGATGTGAAGGATATTTATCAAATCCGTTCTCTTCTGGAAGGATTGTGCGCCAGATGGGCCACCAGGAATATTACAGAGCAACAGATTGAAGAACTGGAGGAGATTATCTATCTGTCGGAATTTCATCTGCATCGGGATACGGAAGGTAGTAAGAAGCAGGTATCGGAGCTGGATGGGAAATTTCATCAGATACTTTATGAAGCGTCAAACAGCCGGGCGCTGGAACACGTGCTGAAGGATTTTCATAAGTATGTGAAAATGGCGAGACAGTTGTCCATCGGGACGTCTGACCGGGCGGAACAGTCTGTTGCGGAGCATAAGGGAATTCTTATGGCGATTAAGAGTAAGGATGAGGAGCTGGCGGAACGGCTGGCAGACGAACATATTATGAAGGTAATGAAGAATCTTCATATAGAAAAGTAGGAGCTTATATGGCGGTTTCATGTTATTAAAGCGCTATTTTGTTATGGGAAAACTGTAACAGGACAACATGACTTATCTGTTACAGTTATCTCAGACTGGGTTAAAAGAGGGAATTTATGATTAGGAGAAAGGAGCAAAAGAAAGAATGGAAAAGATTAAGATGACAACGCCGATTGTCGAGATGGACGGGGACGAGATGACGAGGATTCTCTGGAAGATGATAAAGGATCATCTGTTAGAGCCTTACATCGAGCTGAATACGGAGTATTATGACTTGGGGCTGGAGCACAGAAATGAGACGGATGATCAGGTAACCATAGATTCTGCCAATGCCACGAAGAAATATAAAGTTGCAGTAAAGTGCGCGACGATTACGCCGAATGCCGCCCGCATGACCGAGTACAATCTAAAGGAGATGTGGAAGAGCCCCAACGGAACGATTCGGGCGATTCTGGACGGTACGGTATTCCGGGCGCCGATTGTAGTGAAGGGAATTGAACCCTATGTGCGGAACTGGAAGAAGCCGATTACCATTGCAAGGCATGCCTACGGCGATGTGTATAAGGCTTCTGAGTTAAAGATACCGGGAGCCGGGAAAGCGGAGCTGGTCTATACGGCTAAGGACGGAAGCGAGACAAGGGAGTTAATCCATGATTTTGACGGGCCGGGGATTATTCAGGGTATGCATAACATCAACCAGTCCATTGAAAGCTTTGCAAGAAGCTGTTTTAACTATGCGCTGGATACAAAGCAGGATTTGTGGTTTGCTTCTAAGGATACCATTTCCAAGAAGTATGACCATACCTTTAAGGATATTTTCCAGGATATTTTTGACGCAGAGTACAAAGAGAAATTCGAGAAGGCAGGTATTGTGTATTTCTATACGCTGATTGACGATGCGGTAGCCCGGGTGATGAAGTCGGAGGGCGGTTATATCTGGGCGTGTAAGAATTATGACGGCGATGTGATGAGTGATATGGTGTCTTCCGCATTCGGTTCACTGGCTATGATGACCTCGGTGCTGGTATCGCCGGATGGTTTCTATGAGTATGAAGCGGCTCATGGAACGGTGCAGCGTCATTACTACAAGCATCTGAAGGGGGAGGAGACTTCTACCAATTCGGTGGCGACTATTTTTGCCTGGACAGGGGCTTTGAGGAAACGGGGAGAGTTAGACGGCAATCAGGAGCTGATGGAATTTGCAGACAGGCTGGAGAAAGCGACGGTGGATACCATAGAGAGCGGGGAGATGACGAAAGATCTGGCGCTGATTACCTCGATTAAGAATCCGACAGTGTTAAACAGCGAAGACTTTATTAAGGCGATTGCGAAAAGGTTACAGTTTCCTGCGGTGAAGTAATGGAACATTGAAAAATGTTGTTTTCAGAATTGCAGGAAAACCTTTTTCAAGGCCCCATTTTACTAGAGCGAACTTTTTGATAAGATGAATTTGGAGGTTATAATATGGAAAAATGGTTATATGTAATGATAATAAAAAAGAAGAAATCGTATAATAAGGTTACGAAAGCTGTAATTACAAGGCATGTAGAGAATTTGAGAAAATTAGACGCCGATGGGAAAATAGAACTTTGCGGTCCATTTAAGGGATATCCCGGCGTTGCCGGTATGGTTATTTTTAAGACAAATAGTTATGAAGAAGCGGAAGCTCTGTGCAAACTAGAGCCGCTTGTGGCAGAAGGTTATGCTTCGTATACGCTTGCATCTTTGCAGGTGGCTGACAAGGATAATAATTATTTGTTGTAGTACAAATAATCAACAGATTACAACGCATTTATTAAGGCATTGTTTACAGGTAAAACAATTGCCCACAGGGGAAGCGGCCACTGAGAATTTGAAAGAACCAAACGCAAGAGTCTGCTTTTATCATGGCTCTGTGCTGGGCCTTATGGTGGAACTTAAAGGAAGATATGTACTGACGTCGTATCGCGAGAGTGGTTTTTTGAGAACAACCATTCGCCCAATTGCCTGATTCAGCCCACTTCCTTCAGGAGATATGTGAACAGTAGATTTTATGTAATGATTCGGGTATCTGAACTGTTACTTCTTTAAAACAGCATCTTACAAAAATCTCTGGATTCCCGGTTGCATTTTCGCTTCGTTCATACTATGATGTATATAGAAAGGAGCAGATTATGAAGGCTTGTATATTTGATCTGGACGGGACGCTTACAGATACGCTTGAGTCCATTGCATATTCTGTGAATAAGAGCCTTGAGGAGATGAATCTTCCTGCAATCAGTGATAAACAGTGTAAATGTTTCGTTGGAAACGGGGCAAGATATCTGATGGAACATGCGCTGGATGCGGCCGGAGATGCGGGCGCGTCAAGAATTGATGAAGCAATGAAGGTATATGGCAGAATATTTGGGGCAAACTGTACGTATCATGTGACGCCTTATAATGGAATACCGGAGTTGTTGAAATCATTGAGGGACAGAGGCATAAAATTAGCAGTCCTTTCCAATAAACCCCATGGTCAGACTGTGGACGTGGTGCAGACTATATTTGGAAAAGATATATTTGACCAGATTCAGGGACAGACAGATTCTATTCCAAGAAAGCCAGATCCGGCCGGAATTTATCATCTTCTTCGGAAGATGGGGGCTTCGGAAAAAGAGTGTCTGTATATCGGAGACTCGGAAGTAGACATTGCTACAGGTATTGCAGCGGGTGTCAGGAGCATCGGCGTGGAATGGGGATTCCGCAGCAAGCAGGCGCTTGAGGACGCGGGAGCCAGAGAGATTATCCGTACGCCGGAGCAGATATTACAATTCATATGATAGGCATGAGGGAGGACATATGTTATGTATGAATACGATGAAGAATGTTTGCAGACTTTTCTGGAGAAACAGGAACAGCTCTTTGACGAGCCGGTAGCCGGGACGATGGAAGAGGCGGAAGCCTTTCTTGAGGATTGCATGGCTGCTGTGGTGAATAATATCGAAGAGGCGAAGCGCTTTCTGGAGGAAGAGGGCATGGATGTGGAGGGAATGTCGATGGAAGAAGTCGAGGAATCTGCAGAAGTATTCGCTCTGCCCAGCGGACAGTATTTAATCGTAGAAGGCTAAAGAATGTTTCGGCTTTCATTACAGAACAGAAAATGAAAAAGCCGCAGTTTAATTTGCTGCGGCTTTTTTCAATGCTTCTTCAATGGCATTTATGATTACCTGGGATGTGTACGGGTTATCTTCAGAATATGAGATATTTTCTAAGGACTGGGTGTCGATGATTTGCTGTGCGATTTCTTCTATGGCTGGCTGAATGAGAGGGTACATGGCAGTGACCGATTCATCTAAATTGGCAAAACGGATAGAAGTAATTTCGGATTCATTTACAGTGACTTCAACAGTCAGCGCGGTATTTCCTAAAGTTAAGTCAGAATTGTAGACTCCTGACTGGTAGTTTGTGGCTTTGCCGCTGGTTTCCTTTGCTTTTGGCAGGAACATGACTAAGAGCAGGAGAATCAGGATTATGGCAAATACAGCAAATACGGCTGTGTAAATGATTTCTTTCATATGTAATACGACGATTTTGGTCTTGGAACTCATAAGAACCCTCCATATTTCTAATCAAAGTGTTGTTTCTATAAATGTATGCAGGGGCGGGATGAAATATGCGGATAGATTGTAACAGTTCAGTCCAGGACTTCGCACTTGTTGCGAAGTCCTTAAGAATAAGTAAATTCAGCCAAAGAATCCAACCCTTTGCTGAAAGCAAAATTTAAATGGACTGGATTCCGTAACAGTGAGGCCGTAGGCTGGTTACGAGATTCCCGGGGAAGAAGAAAAGGGCGTGACAAATGCCGGTTTCTCTTGTAGAATGGAATGAGTTATGGAGGTGCAGGGAATGTTTATTATTGTTGGGCTTGGGAATCCTACGGCACAGTATGCGGGAACGAGGCATAATGTGGGATTTGATGTGATAGACCGGATTGCAGGCGAATATAATATTTCCGTAGAGAGCAGAAAGAACAGAGCCTTTGTAGGGACGGGCGTCATTGCAGGCCGGAAGGTGCTGCTTGCGAAGCCGCAGACATTTATGAATTTAAGCGGCGAGAGTGTACGGGGGCTTGTGGATTTCTATAAGATTGATGTGGAGACGGAGCTTCTGATTATTTATGATGATGTGAGTCTTGATGTGGGACAGCTCCGCATTCGCAAGAAGGGAAGCGCGGGAGGACACAATGGCATCAAAAGTATTCTTGCGCATCTGGGAACGAATGTGTTTCTGCGGCTGAAGGTAGGAGTAGGTGAGAAACCTGCTCAGTATGATTTGGCGGATTATGTGCTGGGACGTTTCCCGAAAGAGGAAAGAAGCGTTATGGAAGAAGGCTATCAGCGCGGGGTACATGCTGTGGAGCTGCTCGTGGCAGGGGAAACAGACCGGGCGATGAATGAATATAATAAAAAGGTGAAGCGGGAGGAGTAATGAGAAGATGCAGGCACTGACTCAGCCGTTATATGAGCTGGCTGAATATGAAGAGCTTCAGAAGAATAAGAGGGAGGCGGCCGGAGTAATTCAGATTTCCGGCTGTGTAAATTCACAGAAGTCACATTTCATTTATGCGTTGAGCGATGGCTGTAAGTATAAGGTCATCGCTTGTTCCAGTGAGTCCAAGGCAAGGCAGGTTTATGAAGAGTACCGATTTCTGGATGAAGCTGTTTTCTTATATCCGGCCAAGGATTTTTTATTTTATCAGGCGGATATTAGGAGTAAGGAGATACTAAAACAGAGGATGGCGGTGGTACGGGAAATTCTTTCCGGGGAGCCAGTAACGGTGGTGACAAGTTTTGATGCGTTTATGGACGGCCTTCCGAAGAAGGAGAGTATGGGCAACGCAGTAATCCGCGTGAAAAATGGAGATGTCCTGGATTTTCAGGATATGATAAAACGGCTGACAGAAGCAGGATATGAGAGAGAGGTTCAGGTAGACGGGCTGGGTCAGTTTGCTGTCCGGGGAGGAATTTTAGATATTTACCCGTTGACGGAAGAATTTCCGGTGCGGATTGAATTGTGGGGGGACGAGATTGACTCGATTCGTACGTTTGATGCAGAGAGCCAGCGTTCCGTCCAGAATCTGGAGGAGATTTCTATATTTCCGGCGGATGAGCTGCCTGGACTGGAAGGAAGGCGCGTGTCTTTTCTGGATTATTTTCCAAGGGAGGATACTCTTCTTTTTCTGGACGAACCGGTAAGGCTTATAGAAAAAGGAGAAGGAATTGAGCAGGAATTTGTGGAAGCTCAGGCGAAGCGGATGGAGAGCGGTTATCAGGTCTCGGATGAAGAGATGATTCTCTATCCGGCGGCGGAGATTGTGAAGAAGATGAATGAGTATCCGGCTGTTGGGTTGTCGTCGCTGGATACCAGATACGGGGATTTTAAGATACGCGACCGGTTGAATCTGCATACCAAAAGCGTAAACTCCTATAACAGCAGTTTTGAGATGCTGACCAGAGATTTGAAACGGTTGAAAAGGTCAGGCTACCGGGTGGTATTGTTATCCGGTTCCAGAACCAGAGCGAAGCGTCTAGCGGAGGATTTGCGGGACTATAACCTAAGTAGTTTCTATAGTGATGAGATGGACAGAAAAGTTGGTGCCGGGGAGATTATGGCGGCTTACGGATATGTGGCGGAAGGCTATGAATACCCTCTGTTGAAATTCATGGTGATATCGGAGACGGATATCTTCGGGAAGGCGAAGAAGAAGCGGAAGAGAAAGAAGTATGAAGGGCGGAGGATTCAGGAGTTCGCGGAACTGAAAGTGGGCGACTACGTGGTTCACGAGAATCATGGACTGGGGATTTATCAGGGAATTGAGAAGATTGAGGTGGATAAGATTTCCAAGGATTATATGAAGATTTCCTATGCGAAGGGCGGGAATCTCTACATTCCGGCTACCCAGCTTGATTTGATACAGAAGTATGCCAGCGCGGACGCCAGGAAGCCGAAGCTGAACCGTCTGGGAACCGGCGAGTGGGCGAAGACGAAGAAGCATGTAAAGAGCGCGGTTCAGTTAATTGCAAGGGATTTGGTGAAGCTTTATGCTGCCAGGCAGAAGCAGGAGGGCTTCGTGTACGGCGAGGATACGGTGTGGCAGAAGGAATTTGAGGAGATGTTTCCCTTTGAGGAGACAGAAGACCAGCAGCTTGCCATTGACGCAGTGAAGCGGGATATGCAGAGTAAGAAGATTATGGACCGGCTGATCTGCGGGGATGTGGGCTATGGCAAGACTGAGGTGGCTATACGGGCGGCTTTTAAGGCGGTTCAGGAGAACAAGCAGGTGGTGTATCTGGTTCCCACGACGATTCTGGCCCAGCAGCATTATAATACCTTCCTGCAGCGGATGAAGGAATTTCCGGTCCGGGTGGATTTGATGTGCAGATTTCGGAGCAGCGCTCAGCAGAAGAAAACCATAGAAGATACGAAGCGGGGGCTGGTGGATATTGTAATCGGAACCCACCGGGTTCTGAGCGATGATTTGAAATTCAAGGATTTGGGCCTTCTGATTATTGATGAAGAGCAGCGGTTCGGCGTGCAGCATAAGGAGAAGATTAAGAAACTGAAGGAAAATGTAGACGTGCTGACCCTTACGGCAACGCCTATACCGAGAACCCTGCATATGAGTCTGATTGGGATTCGGGATATGAGCGTCTTAGAAGAGGCGCCGGAAGAGCGTATGCCGATTCAGACTTACGTGATGGAATATAATGACGAGATGGTCCGGGAGGCGATTCAGAGAGAGTGCGCCAGACAGGGGCAGGTGTATTATGTATACAATAGGGTGGAGGATATCGCGGAGGTAACGGCTCATGTGCAGAAGCTGGTGCCGGACGCGGAGGTGGCCTATGCTCATGGGCAGATGCGGGAACACCAGTTAGAGAAGATTATGTTTGACTTTATCAATGGGGAGATCGACGTACTGGTGTCCACCACGATTATTGAGACGGGGCTTGACATTTCTAATGTAAATACGATGATTATCCATGATGCGGATCGATTGGGCTTATCACAGCTCTATCAGCTTCGGGGGCGCGTAGGGCGCTCGAACCGGATGGCCTATGCCTTTCTTCTCTACCGCAGAAATAAGCTTCTGAAGGAAGAGGCAGAGAAGCGCTTGGCGGCAATTCGTGAATTTACGGATCTGGGTTCCGGGTTCAAGATTGCCATGCGGGATCTGGAAATCCGCGGGGCGGGAAATCTTCTGGGAGCGGAGCAGCATGGGCATATGGAGGCTGTAGGATATGATTTGTACTGTAAAATGTTAAATGATGCGGTCCGGTATCTGAAGGGCGAGACGGAGGAGGAAGAATTTGCTACGACCATGGATTTGAATGTGGATGCGTTTATTCCGGATTCCTATATTTCCAATGAATATCAGAAACTGGATATTTATAAACGGATTGCGGCCATTGAGAATGAGGAAGAGATGGACGATATGGTGGAGGAGTTAATCGACCGGTTCGGCGATATTCCGAAGCGGGTTATGAAGCTTTTGGAGGTTGCCGGACTGAAAGCGCTGGCCCACAGCGTTTATGTGACTTCTGTTGAGCAGAAAGGAGAGCAGTTTACCTTTACCATGTATGAGAAAGCGAAGGTTCATCCGGAGCGGATTCCGGAGCTTTTGAAATCCTATCAGGGAGATTTGACATTCCGGGCGGAGGAAGCGCCGGGATTTATCTATGAGAAGAAAAGGAAGAACCCGAAAGAGAAAGAAAAGGATGTTCTGGCGGTTGTGAAAAATGTGTTAAATTCTATGAAAGCATTGCTTGAACAGTAAAAAAATGCTAAACTTATTGAGATTGCGGAGTCGCAGAGCAGATGACGCCCGCAGATGTTATGGGTAAAACTTAGGAGGATATACAATGATGAGGAAGAGATTCATGGTACTTGCGCTTGCGGGACTGATGGCAGTATCTGCATTTACCGGATGCGGCAAGATTAAAGATGACGAGGTTGTGGCGACGGTGGATGGCGAGGATATTCCGGCGGGGCTTGCCAACTTTTATGCAAGGATGACTCAGGCTCAGTATGAGACCTGGTATGCAGGATATATGGGGGATAATATGTGGTCCGGCGAGGCGGAAGAAGGAAAGTCCTATGAGGAATCCGTTAAGGACCAGATTATGGAAGATTTGCAGAATATGTATCTGTTAGAAGACCATATGAAGGATTATGATATTACAGTTTCTGAGCAGGAAGAGGCGTCTATTAAGGAAACGGCCGGGGCGTTTGACGAGGCGAACGGACTGGAAGAGAAAGGCAAAGTATCCGCATCCATTGAGAATGTGGAACGGCTGCTGACACTGATGACAATCAGGCAGAGAGTGGGCGATGCAATTCGGGAGACGGCTGAAATGGAGGTTTCTGACGAGGAAGCAGCCCAGAAAGCGATGAAGTATGTGACATTTTCCTTTAACAAGACGGACGAGGATGGAAACAGCACAGCTCTGACGGATGAAGAGAAGGAAGAACTTAAGAAAGAGGCCGAGGACTTTGCAAAGGGAGCAAAGGATAAAGATGATTTCGCGGCATATGCATCTGAGAAGGAGTATGAGGCCAGGGATGCGACATTTGACGCCGAGGAGACTGTGACGATTCCGGCTGAACTTGCCGAGGCGGCGGATAAGCTGGAGGAAGGCGAGGTAACCGGAGTGGTTGAGAGTGCGAACGGTCTGTATGTTGCCAAGGTAACCAGTTTGTTTGACAAGGATGCAACGGAAAAAGAGAAAGAGAATATTATTGCAGAGCGCAAGCAGGAAAAATATAACGAAGTGATTGAGGGTTGGAGAAAAGATGCAGATATCAGCGTAGCCGAGGGGGTATGGAAGAAAGTTGATTTCAATGAGCTAAGCGTGACTATGTACATGGATGACAGCGATCCTTATACGGATGATGTGAAGACGGATGATCAGATCGACGAAGACGAGGATGAAGACACCGGGGAAGATACAGGAGAAGAGCCTGTTGAAGAGGAGAACGGCGGAACAGAAGAATAAGTCGGCCGGACAGAGGTGATAAGAGGCAGAGGGAACAAGGTTTCCGTCTGCCTTTTTGGTGCGCTTTATCTGTCAGGTAATAGAATTTAAAAAGCCAAGCAGGAATTCCTGCTGCTCGGGGGTTAATTTTGAAATACAGTCTATAATTTCATTCTGCCGGCCGGTAAGATTAATCAGCGCATTTTCTTCTTCCAGAAAAAAATAAGACAGGGATATGTCAAAGGCTTTACATAGCTTCATCAGGGAAGGGATGGAAGGAAGCATATTCTTCCGGTACCAGGATGATATGGTCGACTGGGTGAGGCCGGATTTTTCAGCCAGCTGATATTCCGTCCATCCCCGTTCCTGTCTAAATTCTGTGATTCTATTTAAAATATCCAAAACTACAGCCTCCTATATACGATAGGTTACGGATTATACATTGGCAGATAAACAGTGGATTGAATCCGGAGCATCTCTCTAAGCAGACAATTCGGGAGTGCTTTTCGTGGAGGCGAAATAGCGGCTTACGGAAAATTAGGCGCGAAGGCATTCCTGAGCGGCTTAGTTTCCGTTAGTCGGTAGTTCGCCGGAACGTTACTCCGTTTGATTAGAGAGATGCTCCGGATTCAATTCACGTCCCCTAGTATAAACGGTAACTACTATATTTATACGTTAATTATAGTTGAAAAATACGTTGCAATTTAGTATGTAAAGACGTATAATTATTACGATAAAATACACTACGGATAGGAAAAGGAGCGTAAAACATGACAAAAGATGAACTAAGAGTATATCTGGCAGAAATTATGAAGCTTGAAACGGAAAGATATGAAATTAGTTTAGCTGTTTCGCAATTGGAGAAGGAAAAGAATACATACCGGCAGATAGCGGATAAACCGGCCTGCGAGGAACTAAGGGAGAAGAGATGGACGAAAGGGTTATGGAAAGAGATATGGAAATCATCCTTTGTTGCAGGACTGGCAGGCGTCATGACGGGATTTGCCGGCGAAGTATTTATGGATTATCTGCCATGGCTGACTGTTATTAGAAAGCCTTTGATGGCTGAGATAAGTATTGCATGGGGATTTTTAAGTTTTTTTCTGTTGACGTTTGCCGTTATGATTTTATACGCATGTGAGAAAATATATGTTTACAATAAAGCAGCCAGAAGGCATAATCAGGAAAGAGAAGGAAGAAACAAAATGATTCTTGAGGAATCATGGGATGCAAGGAAACAGATTCGATTGCTGGATGGGGAAATGACGCAGTTATTGGAGGGGTATCGGAAGACAGAACGGAGATTAGGAGAACTCTATAGCAGGAATATAATTTATTCCAAGTATCAGACATTTGCCCCGGTTTCCAGATTTTACGAGTATCTTTCTTCCGGCCGCTGTTCCCGGTTAGAAGGATACGGCGGCGCGTATAATCTGTACGAGAAGGAATTGCTGGCAGAGTCGATTCGGAATTCTTTGGAACACGTGTATGAGGAAGAGAAGGACTGATTCTTAGTGAATTAGGACGGGCGGTAATAAAAACTGACTGCCCTCAGTTTACTATATACTGTGGGCAGTTCAATCTTGCTGTCTCAGTTCATATGTTTTGTAAGAAGTTCATTGACCAGTTTGCCGTCTGCTTTGCCTTTTACCTTAGGCATCAGCGTTTTCATGATTCGGCCTTTGTCTTTGCCGGTTGGGGCGTCAATGCCAAGTTCGTCAAGAGTTGCGGAAATGATTGCTTCAATCTCGCCTGCATCCATCATCTTTGGCGCGTACCGCTCCAGAACAGCCAGACGGTGCCGGCATTCTTCCACGATATCGGCGCGGTCTGCGGGAGTAAGTTCCAGCGTTTCTTTTGTCTGCTTGATTTCCTTTAAGACCACCTGAATCTCTTCCTCCGGGGTCAAATCACTTCGCTTATCAATTGCTTTGTTTTTCAGTGCGGCAAGCAGCAGGGATAAGGTATCCTTTGTCTCCTTTTTTCCGGCTTTCATAGCCTTTACCATATCGCTTCTTACTTCATCAATTTTGCTCATAATCATTCTCCTTGATATATTTTGTTTTGCTGTCTGTGTAAGACGTATATCTTCGGAAAGCAGTCTGTCGGGCTTTCGGTTTAAAGGTGTACATCAGGCAATCCGGCAAATCCGACTGCAAGCTCTGCGTCTGTCGGTATATAGTCGGTCATATCGCCATCATTATATTTTCCGTATGCGACCATATCAAAGTATCCGGTTCCAGTGAGACCAAAGACGATTGTTTTTGCTTCGCCGGTTTCTTTGCATCTCATTGCTTCGTCCAGGGCAACTTTAATTGCATGGCTGCTTTCCGGTGCGGGAAGAATACCTTCAATGCGGGCAAATTTGGTTGCGGCTTCGAATACGGAAGTCTGTTCTACGGAAACGGCGCTTATCAGTTTGTCATCGTAGAGCTGTGACAGAGTGGAACTCATACCATGATAACGTAAGCCTCCTGCATGGTTTGCTGAGGGAATGAATCCGCTTCCTAAAGTATACATCTTCGCCAGCGGGCATACCTTTCCCGTATCGCAGAAGTCGTAGGCGTATTTACCGCGGGTTAGGCTGGGGCAGCTTGCAGGTTCTACAGCGATGAACTGGTAGTCTTTTTCGCCGCGTAGTTTTTCGCCCATAAACGGAGAAATCAGCCCTCCTAAGTTTGAGCCTCCTCCGGCACAGCCGATAATGATATCCGGCGTAATGCCGTATTTGTCAAGAGCAGCCTTGGTTTCCAGACCGATGACCGATTGATGGAGCAATACCTGGGATAATACAGAGCCCAGTACATAGCGATAGCCTTCATGGGTAGTAGCGTCTTCTACCGCTTCGGAGATTGCGCAGCCGAGACTGCCGGAAGTTCCGGGATGTTCTGCGAGAATTTTGCGTCCCACACTGGTCAGTTCGGAAGGGGACGGAGTTACATTTGCCCCGTAGGTTCGCATGACTTCCCGGCGGAACGGCTTCTGCTCGTAAGAGCATTTGACCATATATACCCGGCAGTCCAGACCGAGATATGCGCATGCCATGGAAAGGGCTGTGCCCCATTGTCCGGCTCCGGTTTCGGTGGTAACGCCTTTTAAACCCTGGTTCTTTGCATAGTAAGCCTGAGCAATTGCGGAGTTCAGCTTGTGGCTTCCGGAGGTGTTATTTCCTTCGAATTTGTAATAAATCTTCGCAGGCGTATCTAAGGCTTTCTCTAAGCAGTAGGCGCGCACCAGAGGAGACGGGCGGTACATTTTGTAGAAATCCTGAATCTCCTGAGGGATATCAAAATACGCTGTGGAATCATCAAGTTCCTGTTTTACAAGTTCTTCGCAGAATACGGCGCTTAGCTCTTTGGCAGTCATTGGCTCTAAGGTGCCGGGATTTAACAGGGGCGCCGGTTTGTTCTTCATATCGGCGCGAACATTATACCACTGCTTTGGCATCTCCTGTTCTTCCAGATAAATTTTGTAAGGGATTTTGTTCTTGTCTGTCATAGTGTAAATACCTTCCTTTCGCTGAATATGAAAATTGATAGTTAAATGAAAAAAAACCTGCCCTATCTATACTGATAGGACAGGAACTGTATTTCCTGCGGTGCCACCTATGTTCATTCTGGAATCAGAACGCCCTTAGTCATGTACTGATATACATGTTCCACTGTAACGGCTGGAGACCGTCGCCCCTAGATCAGCGTGTACTGATTTCAGTTTGCCCTCGCAAGTCCATTCACCTTTATCGTTACTGCTCCGGTTCCACCTGCCCGGGGCTCTCTGTAAGTTCGTTATAGAGGTTACTAATCTTGTTCATTGGTTTTTGATTTGTTTTATTATACGGGAGAAGCAAAGCATTTGTCAAGGCCGATTTTGTATTTTTGCGGTTTGAATGGTAACAGTTCAGCCTTCAATGTAAAGTGGGGATTTTCAGACAAGCTGTTGATTTATTTTTCTGTGAGTGATATATTGACTTTGCTACGAAAATTTATGCACAGGAGGTAAATGATGCGGCGTGGGGTATTGTTTGATATGGATGGTGTTATCTCAGATACAGAGCGGTTCTATGTAGAAGCGATGATAGAGCGGCTAAATAGGGAAGGAGTAACGGTAACGCCCGCAGAACTCAGCGATCTATTCGGCAGTACAATGAGGGATAACTGCGGTGTGCTCAAAGAGAGGTACGGCCTTAAAGAGGATGTGGATACTTATGTGGATGAAATACATGCAATTAAGGAGGAGCTTCTTGATGCCCAGGGGCTTCATCCCATGCCCGGGGCGGTGGAGCTGATACAGAAGCTTCATGAGGCCGGCGTCCGGCTGGCCGTGGCTTCCAGCTCGCCCCGGGAAGTAATTGAGCATCATATGGAAGTATTTGGCATACGGAATTGTTTTGATACCATAGTCAGCGGAGTTGAGTGCCAGGAAGGGAAGCCTGCGCCTGAGATTTATCTGAGGGCGGCAGGGAATCTGGGACTTACCCCCTCGGAGTGTGTGGTGGTTGAAGATTCTTCCAATGGTGTGAAGGCTGGAAAAGCAGCGGGTATGTATTGTTACGCCTATGTTCCGCCGCAGGCGTACCGGCAGGATGTGAGCGCGGCGGATGAAGAGCTCACATCTTTCTGCAATCTCACAGTCGAGGATATTCTGCAGGGTTAGTACTGGGTGAAAATGAATTTTCAGACAAGTTCTAAGCCGCTTTATCGGCGAAGCGGACATTTTCCGGTAGAATTCCGGATAACAAGCCGGGGCTCATATTCCAGCCGGATGATATAATCAGGCTGGTCTTCGTCATTTTTCCTGCTGTTTTTCCGGTAGATCATGTCTACGGCTTCTTCGCCCTTTTTCATGGAAGCATGCTCGATGGTAGTCAGGGAAAGCTGAGGCATGGCAGAGAGGGCAACGTTGTCAAATCCGCAAACAGAATAATCATGAGGAACCTTATATCCATGGCCGGCTATGGCTGCCATGATACCAAAAGCCGCCGTATCATTGTTGCCGATGAACGCGGTGGAGGGGGTTCCTTTTTTTAATGCTTTTTCCGTCAAATCATAGGCATTCTGATATTCTGCGCTTTCGGCAGGATATTGTTCAAAAGCAGGCTGGGTCTGATACAGAACTTCTATCTGTTCTGTGGGGATTCCATGGTTCCGGAAACTTGCTTTCACGCCTTCAAGTCTGTGAGCACGTCCGATTTCCTTCTTGTTAATCGGAGTAGAGATGTAAGAAATATGAGTATGCCCAAGGGAAATTAAGTGGTTACCTATGAGATATCCGGGTTTGGCGCTGTCAAGTTCTACGGAATCAAACCGGCAGGCGGAAGGCTTATCGCCTACCGATATAATAGGTATCTGACGGGAAAGGAGATTCATCTTCTGAACTTCTGTAACGGGATAGAGGGAAATAATTCCGGCCAGATTATTTTTTTCAAGCATGTCCAAATAGAGTTGCTCTGTCTGGGCGCTGCGGAAGGTGGTAACAGTGAATACCGTATAATGGTAGATTTCCGCACGTTTGATAATTGAGTGAAGCATCATAGAATAATATCCGCCGGAGAGTCTGGGGCAGAATACGATTATGCTCTCGGATAAGGTCTGCTCTTTTTTTATCTCCCTGGGATAGGATTTGCGGTATCCCATAGAGAGCGCAGTTTCCCGAACCTTTAAAATGGTTTCTTCTGTAAAGGATACGTTAGGCCGTTCACTAAGAATCATAGACACCGTAGACTGGGAAATGTCCAGCGCCTCGGCAATATCGCGGGTGGTAACTTTTTTTCGTTTTCCCAAAATGGCACCTCCTGAGCGTATTTTCTATTTGTAATTGATTTATTTTGATTATTAACAATGCGTTAATCAAAGGCTTGATTGATTAGTAATATTATAGCTTTGATTAATCGCAGGGTCAAGTATGGATTGAATCGTTTACCAGCAACCCTGTGAATAATAACAAGGAATTTCTTAAAATATCGTACTTTATAATTGCCGCGCTGCTTATTGACAATGGGATTAATCAAATAATAAAAATTAACGGAATCGGCTTTTTTCTTTTACCATAACGAATTTGCCTTATTTGACAGAGGAGGATAAAAATGCTTTAATCGTGGTAACAGATAAACCTGATTACAATGAATGAAAATGAGCAGGAGGATGAAAGAATGAGCGTTATTACTTTTGTATGTGCAGGGCAGATGAATTCAGCAATTACATTTCCGGCGTTCGAGAACGGACATGAAGTGCGTCTGGTAGGTTCGCCGCTGGACAGGGAAATTATTGAGGGACTTAAGAAGGATAATTACCATATTACGTTAAAACGCACGCTGCATGAGGGAATCAAATATTATCAGATTGAGGAGCTTAAAGAAGCTTTAGAGGGAGCGGAACTGGTACTGGGAGGAGTCAGCAGTTTCGGGCTTGACTGGTTCTGTGATGAGATTCTTCCGGTGCTGCCGGAAGAAGTTCCGGTTCTTACAGTAACGAAGGGAATGGTGGACAGGGAAGACGGCACGCTGGTTCCTTATCCGGAAATATTTGCAGAGAGGCAGCCGGAAGGGAAGCGTTTGAATTTGAATGCTGTCGGAGGACCTTGCACGAGTTATGAGCTGGCGGACCATGATGACAGTCATGTAGCGTTCTGTGGTAAGAATGTGGAAACACTGAAGTTTATCAAATCCTTGCTGGAAACCGATTATTATCATATCAGTCTTTCGACGGACGTGACAGGCGTGGAATGCGCAGTTGCCTTAAAGAATGCCTATGCGCTTGGCGTAACGCTGGCTGTGGGAATGGCGGAAAAACGAGATGGAAAAATCGGAGCGCAGCATTATAATTCTCAGGCAGCTCTCTTCGGTCAAAGTGTGAAGGAAATGGGAAAACTGCTCGATATTATTGGCGGAAAGCCAGAGAATCTGATTCATGGAGTAGGGGACTTGTATGTGACGGTATTCGGTGGAAGAACCAGAAAGATAGGTACTCTGCTTGGAAGAGGATTAAGCTTTGAAGAGGCAATGGAGGAATTAAAGGGCGTAACTCTGGAATCCATTGTAATCGCCACAAGAACAGCCAGAGCTGTAAAGAAGATGGCAGAAAGAAATGTGATATTCCTGGATGATTTCCCGCTGCTGATGCATATTGATACATTAATTAATGAGGGTGCAGAGGTCAATATTCCATGGAAGACTTTTACATGGGAGGATTTTGGAAAAGTAGGCGAAGTCTAAATGAAAATAGGAAACAAGTATCAAAAACCTCCATTTACAGATAATAGTATTGCTGAATTATGAACATCTGCAGATGGAAGGGTTTATTTCCGCGAGCAACGAGCCAAGCGGGCATGATGCGCATTTGGCGACTGCCGCGAGGGTCAAATACCCCGCTGCTGTGCAGCGCTACAAGCTTGATGCCTCGTTGCTTGCAGCGGGTCTTTGACTATATGAATGCAACAGAAAATTGTATGTAGAATTGCCTAAAATACAGCAGGCTTCTGGGAGTATTCGCAAAAGCCTGAATGAAATAAATAATGAGTAAAAAAGTCTATTTGTCATAATTTAATATACCGCCGTTTTTGGAGTATTCCATAATCAATTTGGAATTGGCTTCCACAAGCTTTTGAAAACGGTCCAGTTCTTTGTCATTGAAACCGACTACATTGTCCCATTTATAATCCGGCAGTTTACACATGGCCTTTAGGAGCCCTTTTCTTTTGTCTTTTTTCTTTACAACTACATCGACGGTTTTGTCATCATGCATCTCTGAATGAGTAATTTCCGTGTCATCATGTAATTTGATAAATGGATATAACATAGAGATTCCCCCTTTTTTGTTTCTATTATAAGTCACATATTCTGTCTGCGTCAACGAAATAATTTATCAGAATATTTCATTGTATATCTGCGCATTCTAAGAAAGAAAGGAGTGTGTATAGGATGAAAATGCAGTCGGGAGATTATACTCAGACCAAGGACGCCTATGAGGGTAACCGGGAATCTTCTATTTATGAGGATTCACCGATTCCTTCCGATAAGAAGCCGGGAAAAGATACTTATGAAAATTCCGCTTCAGATATTATGCCCAAGGGTGCTCCTGATGGCCATGCGGCCGTCTCACAAGCTATACCGGACGAAGTGCCAAGGCGCGACGGGCCGGGAGGAGAGTAGCCAGTATGGCTGCTCTTTTTGTCATATAGGAAACTTTGTTTCCTATATGACAAAAACTCTCCGGGAGGATGCGCACTTTCCAATGGCTGCGCATTTGTATGGAAAAGAATATGATGTTTTTATTTTTGCAAAATGTAAATATAATAAACATTTATATATAATACAAGGTGAAAAAACATATAATTATATTCAAAATGTAAAAATAAATAAAAATTAAGTATTGACAGATACAGAGGAGTCATTTATAATAAAATCACAGGAGAGATAACCGTATGAAAAAGATAATTGATGATGCCCGTCTGATGATTAAGGTATGTGATTTGTATTATAATCAGAATGCCAGCCAGCAGGAGATTGGGAAGCAGCTTGGGCTGTCAAGGCCGACTGTCGCGCGGCTTTTGACATCTGCCAGAGAACAGAATATTGTGCAGATTAAGATTCCGGGTCTGGATACGATAGAGCACTGGGAATTAGAACAGAAGCTGGAAAGGCTTTATGGACTTCGCGAGGTGCTGGTTGTGAACTGCGGGGATTCGGGTGAGGACTTAGAGACGGCTCTTGGGAGTGCGGCGGCCGGGTATTTACAATATTTGATTCGGGACGGCGATATTGTAGGAGTGTCCATGGGTTCAACGCTTTATCATATGACCTCATCTCTGGTGAACCCGAAGGCGGAGAATGTTACCTTTGTTCCGCTGATTGGAGGAATGGGGAGACTTCGGACGGAGCTTCATGCCAACAGTCTTGCAGAGAGTATGGCCAGGTTTTATGGAGGAGTATTTGTTCCGCTTCATGCGCCCGCCAGGGTGTCCGGCAGACAGATTCGGGATGAGCTGATGCGGGAGGAAAGTCTTTTGTCTGCTATTGGATTATTTAGACGGCTGGATGTTGCGCTGGTTGGAATAGGTTATCCGAATGAAGAGTCGGCGATACAGGCAACCGGGTATTTCAAGGAGAACGAGATAGACTCTCTGATTGAGAGAAATGCCGCGGGAGAGCTGTGTATGCAGTTTTACGATGAGACCGGGGAGACGGCCGCCTTTCGCAATGACAATTTGGTAATCGGTATTGACATACATAAGCTGCGGAAGATTCCGCGGACAGTAGGAATAGCCGGCGGACTCTGGAAACTTCCGGCAATCCGGGGAGCGATTCGGGGAAGATATATTAATACATTAATTACAGATGTTCAGTGTGCAGAGGCGCTGGCGTCTGAAGAATAATACATGCATAACGATGCAGGGAGGTATGATTATGAATGAGATTCTTAACATGACAATCAATGAAATGCCGCGGACAGAATTTGACTGTTCCTGCGGACGCCGTCACAATTTCGGCGTTCACGATATGGCGATTGGAAAGGGCGCTATCGAAGAGCTGCCTAAGATTGCGGAGCCTTTTAAAGAGGATAAGATTCTGGTGGTATTTGATAACAACACTTATGAAGTGGCGGGAAAGAAAGCGGTTCGGCTGTTGAAGGAACATGGTTTTCATGTGAAGGAGCTTTTGTTTGACGTGGGAGGAGACATTCTTCTTCCGGATGAGAAGACGCTGGGAAGGATTCTTCAGGAACACGATATGGATGTAAAACTGATGATTGCAGTTGGCTCGGGAGTGCTGAATGATTCTGTGAAATTTGTAACTTCACGTACGAAGATTCCCTATATTATCGTTGCAACGGCGCCTTCGATGGACGGTTATGTTGCTGACGGTGCGCCGATTATTTCCCAGGGATACAAGTATTCGCCGGTTGCGCATTTAACTTATGGGCTGGTGGGGGATACGGATATCCTGCAGACAGCTCCTCAGGACTTGATTCAGGCAGGTTACGGAGACGTGATCGGCAAGATTACGGCCCTTGCAGACTGGGATTTGGCGGTGAAGGCAAATGGCGATTACCGGTGCGATACCTGTGTAACGCTGGTGCGGAAGGCGCTGGATGCATGTTTTGCTAAGGCGGAAGGATTGAAAGAGAGGAACGGCGAGTCTCTGGGGGCGCTGATGGAGGCGCTGACCCTTACAGGAGTTGCCATGGCGTTAATTAATATCTCAAGGCCCGCGTCCGGGGCGGAGCATATGCTGTCCCACTTCTGGGAAATGGATTCCATTGCTAAGGGTGAGAATCCGCACCATCATGGGATTCAGGTAGGCGTCGCAACGCCGGTGATTGCCAGATTCTTTGAGGAACTGGAAGATATACTGCCGGAAGGAACGAAGGAACAGTGTCCGTCTCATGAGGAGATTGAACGTCTGCTTGCCAAAGGCGGAGCGCCGGTCAGCCCGAAGGAGATTGGCATTTCCAGAGAATTATTCCATGAGAGTCTGCTGAAAGGTTACAGTGTGAGACCGAGATATTCAGTGATGCAGTTTGCAAAGGAACATGGCCGCTTAGAGGAGATTGCAGATAAGATTACGAAGGAAATCTACGGATAATGGATGAAGAAGGGATGAGGACATGCTGAAGAAAGAAGAGGCGTTAAAGGGTGTGAAGCTGTTTGTTTTGGATATGGATGGGACGGTATATCTGGGAGAACAGTTGATTGAAGGGGCGCTTGATTTTATCCGTCAGGTGGAAGCTTCGGAGGACAGAGATTACATTTTCTTTACGAACAATGCCTCCAAAGTGCCTGGGGTCTATGTGGAGAAGTTACATAAGCTGGGACTGGATGTAGAGGAAAGCAAGGTTGTAACGGCAGGAGATGTGTGCGCAGAGTTTCTGAAAGTACATTATCCGGGAGCGGGGGTGTATCTGAATGGTACGCCGGTTCTGGAAGAGAATTGGAAGGCAAGGGGCATTCGACTTGTGGAGGAGGAACCGGATGTTGCGGTGCAGAGCTTTGACACTACGCTGACTTACCATAAGCTGGAACGAATCTGTCATTATGTGAGAAATGGTGTTCCGTTTATTGCTACGCATATGGATACGAATTGTCCGACGGAGTATGGTTTTATGCCGGACTGCGGCGCCATGTGCAGTTTGATTACGGATTCTACCGGCGTGAAGCCTCGTTTCTTAGGGAAACCATGGAAAGAGACGGTGGAGATGATTACGGAAATTACCGGCCATGGGCCTTCTGAAATGGCATTTGTAGGAGACCGGCTGTATACGGATGTGGCAACAGGAGTGAATAACGGAGCGAAAGGATTTCTGGTATTAACCGGAGAGGCGGATATGCAGACAGTGGCAGAGTCGGAGACAGAACCGACCTGTATCTATGAATCACTTGGAGAGATGAAAAACTATTTGTAGGAGGATATGAAGATGAAGATAGCATTTGGATGCGATCCGAACGCACAGGAGTTTAAATTGCAGCTTATGGAGTATGTGAAGGGATTGGGCCACGAGGTGGGCGATTTCGGAAGCGAGGACCCGATTTATGCCAATACGGCCATTGAGGTTGCCAAAGCAGTTGCGGCAAAAGAGTATGACAGAGGAATCGTAGTCTGCGGAACCGGTATCGGCGTATCAATTGCAGCCAACAAAGTGAAGGGCGCTTACGCAGCATGTATTCATGACGTATACCAGGCACAGAGAGCAGAGCTTTCCAATCATGCCAATGTAATTTCCATGGGTTCACAGGTAATCGGGATTCAGCTTGCCAAAGAGCTGGTAAAAGAATACCTGTCAGTAGAATGGGACCCGAACTGCAGGTCAGTGGATAAGGTCCAGAGAATCATAGACTTTGAGAATGAACAGTAATATTTTATGATACTGTTCACTGGGCGGCTGGTAAACAGCGAATTGAATCAGGATACGCTCTCTAAGCAGACAATTCAGAAGCGTTTTTAATGGAGATGAAATAGCGACTTACCGAGACTTGGGCACGAAGGCATTCCTGAGTGGCTTAGTCTCGGTTAGTCGGTAGTTCATCGGAATGTTGCTTCGTCTGATTAGAGAGTGTATCCTGATTCAATTTGCGTCCTCCAGGCGATGTGTGAACTTTTACTTTTTGGGAGCCGGAGGTTGATAAACCTTCGGCTCTTTACATTTTATGTATCAAAGTGTAATATATTATGTAGAGAATGAGGACGGTTTATGAACAGGTTCAGGGGGTGATTCGGTATGACGATTCGAGAGGAACTGGAGCTTCGGGAAGAGAAGATGCTAAGCAGATATGCGTCTTTAAGTATCCATTCCAAGGGGAGGGTCCGGGAGGAAGAGCAGTGTGATATTCGCCCTGTTTTTCAGAGGGATCGAGACAGGATTCTTCACTGCAAGTCTTTCCGGCGCCTGAAGCAGAAAACGCAGGTATTTTTACAGCCTATGGGGGATCATTACCGCACCAGGCTGACACATACTCTGGAAGTGTCGCAGAATGCCCGGACTCTTGCCAAGGCTCTGCGGCTCAATGAGGATCTGGTGGAGGCCATTGCTCTTGGCCATGATCTGGGGCATACGCCTTTTGGTCATGCGGGGGAGCGTGCGCTTAACAGTGCCTGCCCGGGAGGATTTCGTCATAATGAACAGAGTGTCCGGGTGGTTGAAATTCTGGAGAAGCAGGGGAAGGGGCTGAATCTAACCTGGGAAGTAAGGGACGGGATTCGGAATCATAAGTCCAGCGGAACGCCCCGTACGCTGGAGGGCCGTCTGGTACAGCTCTCGGATAAGATTGCTTATATCAATCATGATATTGATGATGCAATTCGCGGAGGCATACTCAGAGAGGAAGATATTCCGGAGGAATATGCGTCTGTGCTGGGGCATTCGTCGAAGAGCCGGTTAGATACGATGGTACATGACGTAATCATTCACAGTATGGATCAGCCGGAGATTCGGATGTCGGCGGAGGTTAGGAAGGCGATGTACGGACTCAGAGGCTTTTTGTTTGAGCATGTATATCTGAATCCTGCTGCGAAAGGGGAGGAAAAGAAAGCCATTCATATGGTAACGAATTTATATCACTATTATATAGAATATCCGGAGTTTATGCCGGAGTTGTACCGGAGCATGATGGAGCGGGGAGAAGCTTCGAGAGAGCAGGCCGCCTGCGATTATATAGCCGGAATGACGGATTCCTATGCGGTTCAGAAGTTTGAAGAATATTTTATTCCAGAATCCTGGAAAAATTAAAGGAAATCAGGAAGTTTTGTCGAATTAATTAATATAGGGACATTTTTCTTATAACTGCCTTGCACTTGCCGTCCTGTCGGTATGGCCGGGATTTTGATATTGAGTGCAGGGGGGTCAAGGAAAATAGTTAGAATATCATAATGAAGAATGGAAAAGAGGATGCGGAACGGTTATGTATTATCCGGAAGAGCTGGTAGAAGAAGTACGGCTGAAAAATGATATAGTAGAGGTGATTTCCAGCTATGTAAAGCTCCAGAAAAAGGGGAGTTCTTATTTTGGATTGTGCCCTTTTCACAACGAGAAATCCCCGTCTTTTTCCGTAAGCGGGCAGAAGCAGATGTATTATTGTTTTGGCTGCGGCGCGGGAGGGAATGTATTCACATTTTTGATGGAATATGAGAATTATTCGTTTGTAGAAGCGCTGAAGGTACTGGCAGACCGGGCGGGCGTGGAACTTCCGAAGATGGAGTATTCCAGAGAAGCGCAGGAGAAAGCGGAGTTAAGGACGGTGCTTTTAGAGATTAATAAACTAGCGGCAAAGTATTTTTATGCACAGCTAAAGTCAGAGAAGGGAAAGACGGCTTATACATATCTAAAAGACAGGCAGTTGAGCGACGCTACGATTACGGCCTTCGGATTGGGGTATTCGAATAAGTACAGCGACGATTTATACCGATATCTGAAGATGAAGGGGTATTCGGACGAGATGCTTCTAAAAGCCGGGCTTATCTCGGCGGACGAGAAGCATGGAGCGTATGATAAGTTCTGGAATCGCGTGATGTATCCGATTATGGACGCCAATAACCGGGTTATTGGATTTGGCGGACGGGTGATGGGAGACGGGAAGCCGAAGTATTTAAATTCGCCGGAGACGCCGGTTTTTGATAAGAGCAGGAACCTCTATGGACTGCACCGGGCGAGGACGTCAAGAAAGCCTTATTTTATCATCTGCGAAGGATATATGGATGTAATCGCGCTTCATCAGGCGGGATTTACCAATGCAGTAGCGTCCCTTGGAACGGCCCTTACCGCGGGACATGCCTCATTGATTAAGCGGTATGTGAATGAGGTTTATCTGACTTATGACAGCGACGAGGCGGGAACGAAGGCAGCCCTTCGGGCGGCTCCGATTCTGAAAAGCGTTGGAATTACAGCGAAGGTGATTCGTATGGACCCGTATAAGGACCCGGATGAATTTATTAAGAATTTGGGCGCGGATGCTTTTGAAGGGCGTATTCATAAGGCCAGGAATGGTTTCTTATTCGGACTGGAGATGTTAGAGCGGGATTATGACATGGCGTCGCCGGAAGGGAAGACTGCATTTATGCGGGAGGCGGCGGCGAGACTGACAGAATTTGACGAGGAGATTGAACGGAGTAATTATATCGAAGCAGTTGCCAGAACTTATGGGGTAAGTACAGAAGAGCTGCGAAAACTTGTAGTGAAGACGGCGGTCCGGACAGGGCTGGTGAAGCCGGTAGAGAGGCCGAAGTCTGGGGTGAGCCGGAAGAGGGGTAAGGAGGACGGGGTATTAAAGTCACAGAGGCTTCTTCTGACTTGGATGATTGACGATGAGAATATTTTTAAACAGGTTAGGAAGATGATTGGACCGGAGGATTTCGGGGAGCCGCTTTATCATACGGTGGCGGAGCTATTGTATCGGCAGTATGAGGAGGGGAAGGCGAATCCGGCGCAGATTATGAATCATTTTACAGACGAGGAAGAACACCGGAGAGTGGCGGAGCTGTTTCATACGAGACTGCCGGAGGTATCTACGGTACAGGAAAGAGAAAAGGCATTGAAGGAAACGCTGCTTCGGATTAAGCAGCACAGTCTGGACGAGGCGATGAGGAGCCTGAATCCGGCGGATATCGACGGTCTTAAGAAGCTGATGGCAGATAAGCGGGAACTGCAGCATATGAAGGAACTGCATATTTCTGTCAATTAAGGATAAAATATAAACAAGCAATGAGAGGATGGACATTACATGGAAGAAAACATCGTAAAATTTGAGGAAAAACTGAAAGATTTAATGAAGATGGGGAAAAACAAAAAGAGTATTCTTGAAATTCAGGAAATCAATGATTTTTTCTCAGATATGGAACTGAATCCGGATCAGATGGAGAAGGTGTTTGAGTATTTAGAGTCTAACGGAATTGATGTGCTTCGCATTAATTCGGATTCAGATGTGGATGACGATCTGGAAGTTGTGCTGACGGATGAAGACGAGGTTGATATGGAGAAGATTGACCTGTCTGTTCCCGACGGGATTAGTATCGAAGATCCGGTGCGGATGTATTTGAAAGAGATTGGTAAGGTTCCGCTGCTTTCGGCAGAGGAAGAAGTTGATCTGGCCAGAAGAATGGCCGAGGGAGACGAGGACGCCAAGAAACGTCTGGCAGAAGCGAATCTAAGGCTGGTGGTAAGTATCGCGAAGAGATATGTGGGCCGTGGAATGTTATTTCTCGATTTGATTCAGGAAGGGAATCTGGGACTGATTAAGGCAGTTGAGAAGTTTGATTATCAGAAGGGATTTAAGTTCAGTACCTATGCCACCTGGTGGATACGTCAGGCAATTACCAGGGCGATTGCCGACCAGGCAAGAACGATTCGGATTCCGGTGCATATGGTGGAGACCATAAATAAGCTGATTCGTGTTTCCAGACAGCTCTTACAGGAGTTGGGGCGCGAGCCTACGCCGGAGGAGATTGCGGAGGAGCTGGACATGCCTGTAGAGCGTGTCCGGGAGATTTTGAAGATTTCTCAGGAGCCGGTATCCCTTGAGACGCCGATTGGGGAGGAAGAGGACAGTCACTTGGGAGATTTCATTCAGGACGACAACGTACCGGTGCCGGCGGAAGCCGCGGCAGCCACGCTTCTGAAGGAGCAGCTTGACGAGGTGTTAGATACCCTGACGGAGAGGGAGCAGAAGGTCTTAAGACTTCGGTTTGGCATGAATGACGGACGGGCCCGTACGCTGGAGGAAGTAGGCAAGGAGTTTGACGTAACAAGGGAGCGTATCAGACAGATTGAGGCCAAGGCTTTGAGAAAGCTTCGCCATCCAAGCCGCAGCCGGAAGCTTCGGGATTATCTGGATTAGGGAAGAGGTAACTATGGAGCTGTCAAAGAGACTTGCGTCCGTTGCTTCTCTGGTGAGAGAAGGGGCTTTGGCTGCCGATGTGGGAACAGATCATGGTTACGTGCCGATTTATCTTGCACAGACCGGGAAGTGCAGGCATATCATAGCTATGGATGTGAATCCGGGGCCTCTTTTGCGTGCGTCTGAGCATATCAGAGAACATGGGCTGAATCATAGGATTGAAACCCGTCTGTCAGACGGGCTGAAAGCTCTGCGGACAGGCGAGGCAGATACCATGATTGCAGCCGGTATGGGAGGCGGTCTTGTGATTCGGATTCTGGAAGAATCGCCGGAGATAGTTAAGGAAATTCAGGAATTTATTCTACAGCCCCAGTCGGAGATTCATAAGGTAAGAGCGTATCTTAGTCAGACGGGATTCCGTCTGGCAGAGGAGAAGATGATAGAGGAAGAAGGGAAGTTTTATCCTGTGATGAAATGGATACATGGGAAGGAGCCTGCTTATTCGGAGCCGGAGCTTTATTACGGACGGAAGCTGCTTGCAGACAGGGATTTGGTATTATATCAGTTCCTTGTCAGGGAAGAAGGACGGATGGAATCTATTTATCAGAGACTGAAGGAGCAGTCAGGCGAGGGGGCGCGGCGTCGCTTAAGGGAGATAGATAGAGAACTTGTCCGTCTCAGACAGGCGATGGCCTTGTATCAGCATTGTTTTGCATGATGAAATTTCTGACGGACTGAGTGGGAACGCAGCAGTTTTGCTTTTGTTTGAAAAATTAGGAGGTGCGGTATACATATGCTGTGCAGAGATATCATAGAAATCATTGAAAAGAGGTATCCGGTTTCTGTTGCGCTGGACTGGGATAATGTGGGACTTCTGGTGGGAGACCCGGAAAGGGAAGTAAAGCGGATTTATGTGGCGCTGGATGCGACCCCAGAGGTGATTGAGGAAGCGGCAAACGTTCATGCGGATATGCTGGTGACCCATCATCCGCTGATATTCTCCGGTATGCGTCGTTTGAGAATGGATGATTTTACCGGTAGGCGGGTAATCCGGCTGATTCAGGAAAATATTGCTTATTATGCCATGCACACCAATTATGATGTGATGGGAATGGCAGAGTTATCGGAGCGGGTAATGGGACTTCAGGGAGGCCGGGTACTGGAGGTTACCTGTCCGGAAAGTCCGATAGACGGAAAGCCGCAGGGAATCGGAAGAGTTGCAGACCTTAAGGAAACGGTTCGTCTTGAGGAATGCTGTGAGCAGGTGAAGCAACGGTTTCATCTGGAATATGTGAAAGTATTTGGAGATTTGCAGGCGCCGGTGCGAAGAATCGCAATTTCACCGGGGGCGGGAAAGAGTATGGTGCAGGCGGCTCTGAAAGCAGGAGCAGACGTGTTGATTACCGGGGATATTGATCATCATACGGGAATTGACGCAGTGGCACAGGGACTTGCCATTGTTGACGGAGGACATTACGGGATTGAAAGGATATTTATCCAGGATATGGTTGATTTCTTTGAGAAAAATATTCCGGAAGCCGCGGTATCGGCAGCTCCGGAGAGTCATCCGTTTCACAAGGTGTAAATAGAGCAGGACAAGGAGGAAAGTTATGGGACAGGAGATGGTAAATGTTCGGATAGGGGACAGCCAGAGGCAGTATCCGAAGGGCACGCCCTATCTTGAAATCGCAAAAGAGTATCAGAAGGACTATACAGAAGATATTGTACTGGTCTTTGCAGACGGCAGATTACAGGAGTTGGCGAAGACTCTGAAAGGAGATTGTACCCTTAGCTTTCTTACTACCGCGGACCATATCGGACATGCGACTTACATACGCAGTATGAAGTTTATGCTGGTGAAAGCGATTTATGATGTGTGTAATCATAAAGAGGGTATGAAAGTGAGAGTTCATTTTTCGGTGAGCGATGGATTGTACTGTACGGTGGAAGGTATTTTGGCGGACGCAGTGTTTCTGGAGAAAGTGAAGGCGAGAATGCAGGAGTTGGCGGCAAAGGATATTCCAATCCTGAAACGCTCTGTAAATACGGACGAAGCGATTGCGATATTTCGCCGTCATGGCATGTATGATAAGGAGAGATTATTTGCTTACCGCAGAGTGTCCAAAGTGAATATCTATAGTATGAATGAGTTTGAGGATTATTTTTATGGATATATGGTGCCCAGTACCGGTTATCTGAGATATTTTGATTTATATCTGTACGATGAGGGATTTGTCATTCAGATGCCGGTCAGAAAAGAGCCCGGAACGCTTCGGCCGTTTCGCCCGGCGCACAAGCTGTTTCGAGTGCTGAAGGAATCTACTGCATGGGGAGATATGCAGGGGATTGAGACGGTAGGAGAGTTAAATGACCTGATTACCAAGTGGGACGCACTGGATATGATTCTGGTGCAGGAGGCGCTTCAGGAGAAAAAGATTGCGGATATTGCGGAGCGGATATCGAAGAATCCGGACGTCAAATTTATATTGATTGCGGGGCCGTCGTCTTCCGGTAAGACTACATTTTCCCACAGGCTGTCCATTCAGTTAAAAGCGCATGGCATGACGCCCCATCCGATTGCGGTGGATAATTTCTTTGTGGAGAGGGAAGATACGCCGAGAGATGAGAAGGGAGAATACAATTTTGAATGTCTGGAGGCCGTAGATTTAGAGCTGTTTCAGGAGTGCATGCAGCGTTTGCTCCGGGGGGAAGAGGTGGTGCTTCCGACATTTGATTTTAAGACGGGGCACAAGGAATATACCGGTGTTCCGAAGAAACTGGGGGAGAATGACGTACTGGTAATCGAAGGGATTCATTGCCTGAATCCTAAGATGACAGTGCAGCTTCCGGACGCCAATAAATTTAAAATATACATCAGTGCGCTGACACAGTTAAATGTGGATGAGCACAACCGGATTCCTACGACAGACGGGCGGCTGCTTAGAAGGATGGTTCGGGACGCCCGTACCAGAGGAAAGAGTGCGAAGGAGACCATCCGTATGTGGCCGTCTGTAAGAAGGGGAGAGGAAGAGAATATTTTCCCGTATCAGGAGGAAGCGGATGCGATGTTTAATTCATCCCTGATTTACGAGCTGGCGGTACTGAAGGCTTATGTAGAGCCGCTGCTGTTTGGGATTGAGCATGATTGTCCGGAATATTTAGAGGCCAAGAGGTTATTAAAATTCCTGGATTATTTTGTGGGAATCGGGAGCGAGAAGATACCGGCGAATTCACTGCTCAGAGAGTTTGTCGGAGGGGGATGTTTTAAAGTATAGCTGGGAATACTATGATAAACAGGAAACAGGGGAACAAAAATATTATGCGGGGTAAATTAATAAAAGGGATTCTGATTCTTGCCTTGCTGCTATATGTGGGCGGCATGGAAGGGCGGGCGGAGATTGCGGGGGATGGCGCGCTTGGAAGTCTTCGCTGGAGTCAGGTATATGAAGAACCGCGTCATGGCGGTGTGGTGCAGTCGGTCTGTGCTACGGAATATTATATTATTACGATGGAAAATGTGGCGGATAATCCGAATGTGCCGGATATTATATCTGCCTACTACAGAGGGAGTACAGATGAGAACGGAAATCCAGTTACGCCATATACCCTGGCAAAGCGTGTGCAGGAGCGGGAATGGGAACACTGTAACGGAATGGCATATAATCCGGAGACAGATGAAATCTACGTTGCGCTGTATACGAATACGATAGCGGAAAACAGAGGCTGTCTTTATGTGATGGACCCGAAAACGCTGGATTATAAACGAACCATTAAAGTCAGCGACGACTATAATATTCTCGGAATTGATTATCAGGAGGAGAGCAATCAGTATGTGATTCAGACAAATTCTGACGGTGGTTACAGTTTCAAGATTTTGAATGAAGACTTTGCGGTTGTGGAGGATTTGGGCGAGTATGCGCATACGGCAAAGGGTGATAATTTTCAGGATTTGGCAGTATCTGGAGACTATATCCTGAATTTCCCTCTGACTCTGGGCATGGAAATCGGTGATTTTATCCATATGTACTCCATATCCAGAAAAGAAATGGTGGCTTCGGAACCTCTGGACTTTGGATTTGAGGGAGTGACGGAGGCAGAACCGGAATCTTTGTGTGAACTGACGCCTGGGGTATTCTTAGCGGTGGTGAACGTAGAGATGGAAGACGGGAAAAGTTTGGTGCGTCTGTATGAGACGCTGGTGCCTTATAATATGACTTTTGAGCCGGTAAAGAATATTCCTGGGTCTGAACCGGGAAAAGTTACGGTGAAGGCGCCGAAAGAAAAGGCGCTGGGAGAGAAGTCCGAGGCGGACGGCCTTCAGGATATCTGGGGCAGTATCAGCGGGCGTATCAAAGAAGGGATAGACTTTTCTTCCATGGCGGGAGCAATTAAGGCGAAACTGGCTGAAAAGGAGATTCAGCTTCCGGCGAAATTTGTGCTTACCTTTGTGATTATGACTCTGGCATTTCTGCTGATCTTCTTAAGCGTCTATGCTTATGTTCTGAGAGTCCGCAGAGAGAGAAAGAGGAGGGAGCGGGAAAGAAAGCGCAGGAGACGGATGGCCTTAGAGGCGGTGAATTGAATTACTGGAATAGGAAGGCGTATGGATGCAGAGCAGTCCATGCGCCTTTTGTAGAGGACTTGTTTTGCGTAACAGTTCACCCGTCGCCCGTTCCGGTCTGCAAACTGTGACATAGGATGCAAGGCATTTCAGAGACGCTTTTAATGGAAGCGAAATCGCTGCTTACGTAGTCTTAGGACCGAAGGCATTCCT
Organism: uncultured Lachnospiraceae bacterium; assembly: GCA_949742505.1. Taxonomy (GTDB): domain Bacteria; phylum Bacillota; class Clostridia; order Lachnospirales; family Lachnospiraceae; genus Claveliimonas. The sequence continues at coordinate 34,978 of CATJPU010000194.1, forward strand.
GAGGTTCTTAGACTA
>CATJPU010000195.1 GCA_949742505.1 uncultured Lachnospiraceae bacterium
CTATCTTAACAATTGTAGAAACCCTGAAAAGAAGAAAAATGGAGATCTTTGAAAATATCAAGATCTTATTTATGGGTACACCGGCTATTTTCTAGCCGGAGCATTGCCAGTTGTCCAGCCGGAAGGCTGAATAGTTACAAAAAGTTTGTTGTTTTTAATTTTACCTCTTGACAAAAGTCACTTCATAACGGAGGTTTTAAGCATCACAGATTAGCAATGGAAAGGCTGACTAAGAAGATTGAAAAGAAATTTAGATGACAAAAAAAAGACGACAAAAAGAGAAATGAGAAACTTGATATAATGCTCGAAGAAATTCAGCAAGATTTAGAGAATTGAGAAAAATGCGGAGGCCTGCCACTCCGCTATTTAATTAGTAAAAGAGTGTACGCATTCACTCTTTCACAAATAGCGTACACTCCTTATTACTTAAGCCCCAATCGCATTCCCCGTATAAAGCTGATAATACTTCCCTTTCTCCTCAATCAGCTGTTCATGGGTTCCCCGTTCAATAATTCTTCCCTGCTCCAATACCATAATACAATCAGAATTTCTTACGGTAGACAGTCTGTGAGCAATCACAAAGGTAGTCCTTCCGTTCATCAGACGGTCCATCCCTTCCTGCACAATCCGCTCTGTCCGGGTATCAATGGAGCTGGTTGCCTCATCCAGAATCAATACCGGCGGGTCTGCAACCGCCGCTCTGGCAATGGCAAGCAACTGTCTCTGCCCCTGACTTAAAGAAGCTCCGTCTCCGGTCAGCATGGTCTGATAGCCGTCTGGCAGCCGGTTAATAAATCCATGAGCATTGGCAAGTTTCGCCGCCGCAATAACTTCCTCATCGCTGGCGTCCAACCTGCCAAACCGGATATTATCCATAACCGTCCCTGTAAACAAATGGGTATCCTGAAGCACAATTCCCAGAGAACGCCTGAGATCCGATTTCTTAATCTTATTAATATTAATTCCGTCATAACGGATTTTACCGTCCTGAATGTCATAAAAACGGTTAATCAGATTGGTAATCGTCGTCTTTCCTGCTCCGGTGGAACCCACGAACGCAATCTTCTGTCCCGGCTCTGCAAACAATTTCACATCATGGAGCACAATCTTGTCATCCGTATATCCGAAATCTACCTCGTTAAATACCACATTTCCCTGCACCTCAACATAATCGGTAGTACCGTCCGACTTATGGGTATGCTTCCACGCCCAGCGTCCGGTCCGCTCCTTAACAGGCACAAGCTTCCCGTCAATCTCCTTTGCATTGACCAGGGTCACATAGCCCTCGTCTGCCTCCGCCTCTTCGTCCAGAAGCATAAAAATACGGTTAGCGCCTGCCATAGCCATAACAATCGCATTCAGCTGCATACTCACCTGATTGATTGGCATACTAAAGCTCTTATTAAAAGTCAGGAAACTTGCAAGCCCTCCAAGGGTAAAACCGCCGACGCCGTTCAGCGCCAGAGCGCCGCCCACAATCGCGCAGAGCACGTAACTCACATTGCCAAGCTGCGCGTTAATCGGTCCCAGAATATTGGAAAAGGTATTGGCCCGGTCCGCGCTTACATACAACGCGTCGTTCAGTTCTTTGAATTTCGCCTTGCTCTCTTCCTCGTGACAAAATACCTTCACTACCTTCTGCCCATTCATCATCTCTTCGATGTAACCGTTTACCGCGCCAAGATTCTTCTGCTGCTGCAGGAAATAATTGCCGCTCTGGGAAGTCGCCTTCTTTGTACAAAACAACATGACTCCCACCATCGCCAAAGTAACCAAAGTAAGCGGAATATTCAGCATTATCATACTAAACAATACGCTGATAATGGTAATTCCGCTATTTAAAAACTGTGGAATACTCTGGCTAATCATCTGTCTCAGCGTATCGATATCATTGGTATAAATGGACATGATATCTCCATGGGCATGGGTATCAAAATACCGAACCGGCAATTTCTCCATATGGGAAAACAAATCGTCCCGCAAATCCTTAAGCGTTCCCTGGGTCACATATACCATAATACGGTTATACAGATAAACGGATAAGACTCCCACCGCATAAAAAACCGCTACTCTCCCGATTGCATGAGCAAGCGGAGTGAAATTCGGGGTATCGCTCAGAAGAAACGGCGTAATGTAATCATCAATCAGCTTCTGCATAAAGAGCGTTCCCTGCACATTAGCAATGACGCCTACAAAAATCAATACTACCACCGCCATAAAGTGAAGCTTATATTTGCGGAACACATAGCTCATAATCCGCTTAAATATCTTACCCGGATTCTTAATCCCAGGTTTCATGCCCCGCATCTGTCTTGGATGTTGTGCCATCTCCTACTCACCTGCCTTTACGTCAAAATCCCCGCCGCCCTGAGTCTGGGACTCGTAGACCTCGCGGTAAATGCTGTTGGTTTCCAATAATTCCTCATGGGTTCCAAATCCGTCCACACAGCCGTCCTCTAATACAAGAATCCGATCCGCATCCTGAATGCTGGATATCCTCTGAGAAATAATAATCTTCGTTGTATTCGGAATCTCTTCCCGGAACGCCTTACGAATCCTTGCATCCGTAGCCGTATCCACCGCGCTGGTACTGTCATCCAGAATCAGTATCTTTGGTTTCTTCAGCAGCGCCCTCGCAATACACAGCCTCTGCTTCTGACCGCCGGATACGTTCGTACCGCCCTGCTCAATATGTGTCTGATACCCTTCCGGAAATTTCTGAATAAATTCATCGGCACAGGTCAGTCTGCAGGCTTCCATACACTCTTCATCTGTCGCTTCTTTGTTCCCCCAGCGCAGATTATCCAGAATCGTCCCGGAGAACAGCACATTATTCTGCAGCACCACAGAGACCTGATTGCGCAGAACCTCCATGTCATAATCCTTCACGTTATGGCCTCCCACCAGAACCTCCCCGGCAGTTACGTCATACAGTCTGCTGATGAGATTCACAAGGCTCGTCTTGGCGCTTCCGGTAGCTCCCAGAATCCCGATGGTCTCGCCGGAATGAATGGACAAATCAATCTGAAGCAGCACCGGCGCCGCTACATCTCGGTTATAGGCAAAATCTACCTCTTTAAATGTAATGCTTCCGTCGGGAACCTCCATCACCGGATGCTTCGGATTTGTCAGCGTACTTTCTTCCGAGAGCACCTCGCTGATCCGGCGCGCGCTGGCAATACTCATGGAAATCATAACGAAAACCATCGACAGCATCATCAGACTCATCAGAATATTCATGCAGTACGCCAACAGACTCATCAGCTCTCCTGTCGTCAGCTCGGAAGACACAATCAGCTTCGCGCCAATCCAGCTAATCAGCAGAATACAGGTATAAACGGTCGTCTGCATCAGCGGCGCGTTCACAATGACATTTTTCTCCGCCTTCACAAAAATATTGTAAATATTCTCATTTGCCTTCCGGAATCTTGTAGTCTCCTCCTTTTCCCTCACATAGGCCTTTACCACCCGAATCGCAGATACATTCTCCTGAACCGACGCATTCAAATCATCGTATTTCGGAAATATCATCTGAAAATACCGGGTCGCCCTTCTTAACAGGAAAAATAAAAGAACCGCCAGAATCGCCACCGCCGCAAGATAAATACTCGCAAGCTTCCGGCTAATCAGAAACGCCATGGTCATCGCGCACACCAGACTCGCCGGCGCCCGCATAAACATACGAAGCGTCATCTGGTAAGCATTCTGGATATTTGTTACATCCGTAGTCAGCCTGGTAACCAGCCCGGCCGTACTGAATTTATCAATATTTGCAAAGGAAAATGTCTGGATTCTGTTAAACATCGACTCCCTCAAATTCCTTGCAAATCCCGTACTGGCCTTAGCTCCGAATCTTCCTCCCGCCATTCCCGCAAACAGGCCGATAAGCGCGGCCGCAACCATCAATCCTCCAACCCGGTAAATATGACCGATATCACCGGCATTCACTCCATCGTCAATAATCGAGGCCATCAAAAAGGGAATGACCATCTCCATCAGCACCTCCAGAATCATAAACAGCGGCGTCGCGATGGAGGCGCGTTTAAATTCCTTTACTTCCTTCAGCAATACACGAAGCATACACATCCTCCTCTCCTGCATTCCATTCGGCTTTTAAATTGCCTTTTATTTTATTCATCACGATATAAAATGTATCCAATTCCTCTTCCGTTATTCCCTGTACCAGCTCTCTGTCCAATCTTGCAATAAGCTCCCCAAGCATCTCATGACTGGTAATCCCCTTTTTCGTCAGTCTTACCTTCTTAAGCCTTGCGTCGCCCGGCACAGATTCCCTGGCAATATAACCGTTCTTCTCCATCAACTGTATGATATTGGTCACCGTCGACCTTCCGATGGAGAAGAATTTCTCTATATCCTTCTGGAAAACTTCTTCCTCCTGCCGGTCATAGAGATAATGAACAATCCATCCATGCATCAGAGTCAGCTCATCCAAACCTGAGGCCCGCATCTTAGCCGCCATATTTCTGGACAGCATCTTATCCATCTTATGAATCACCGGTCCTACCGTAACCTCTCTTCCGATTACTCTGGAAGAACATGGGTCCGTCTTTTTCATCTGCAATCACTTCCTTTTCTGTACCTTATTGAAATTGCCGTCCGGCAAACTGTTCGTCTGCAAATTGTTCGCTCTCGAATAGTTCGCCTGCAAACATTATTTTATCACTCTGCTATTCGATGTCAATCAGTTTATACTTTTTTAAGAATCCAGCTTTCTTTCAAAATCTATTCCCAAACATACAAAAGTATAAAATCAAACGGATATACCATCTTACAATAATATATCCGTTCAATTTTGCATCCCGTATCACAACTACCGGATACATCGTTAATTTAGTTTCCATTTACGACTGATTCTGTTTTATGAACATCCTTCCTCCCAGGCAGCGCTTTCTCTTTTTCCACCTTTTCAATAAACACTGCGCTAAACGCCGGCAAATCCACTTTCAGTTTCTTCTTTTCCGTCTTCCAGCATTTCTTCTCCGTCTCGTTCCCGCCATAGATATCCTGATTACTGTATAAAACCGCTTTATAGGCGCCGTCTTCTGCATCAAAGGAATACCCGTTCTGTTCCACTCCGGAGAAATTAAATACCGCAATCAGCTTCTTATCCTGATACCTTCTCTCAATCGCATAAATACACCGCTCTTCCTGATGGCAGTCAATCCAGCGGAATCCTTCCGGCTTATAATCCCATTTCCAAAGCTCCGGATGTTCCAGATACAGATGGTTTAAATCTTTGATAAACCGATGAAAGGAATCATGATTCGGATATTTCAGCATATCCCAGTCTAATTCCCTCTTCTCATCCCATTCCCGCAAATGTCCCAGCTCATTCCCCATAAAATTCAGCTTCTTCCCGGGGTGCGCATACATATACATGTACAGCGCCCTCGCCTGCGGAAATTTATTCTCATACTGGCCGTTCATCTTCTGGACAATGGTCGCCTTTCCATGCACCACTTCATCGTGAGACAGGGGCAGCAGATAATTTTCTTCCGGGTAATACATCATGGAAAACGTCAGCTTGTGATAAACCCCTCCCCGGAACAGCGGATCCGTTCTGAAATAATCCAGCGTATCATTCATCCAGCCCATATCCCATTTATAATCAAAGCCCAGTCCTCCCTCCCAGGAAGCCTTTGTCACCTTCCCATAAGAAGTGGAATCCTCTGCAGCCAGAAGGATTCCCGGATGCCGTTCCTTCAATCCCTGATTCATGTACTGTAGAAATTCCACCGCATTTTTATTCACGCCCCTGGCCTTATCCCCCTGCCAGTAAATCATATTGCTAATCGCGTCCATGCGCAGCCCGTCCACATGGTACTCCTCCAACCAGTAGCTTGCACAGGACTGGAGGAAACTCCTCACCTCGCCTCTGGAATGAATAAAATTACAGCTCCCCCATTCGCTTCTGCCCACATCCTGATGAGGATATTCATACAAAGCCGTACCGTCGTAATTGGCCAGCGCATATCCGTCTACTGCAAAATGCACCGGAACAAAATCCAGAATCACCCCAATCTCCGCCTGATGCAGCTCATCCACCATCTCCTTAAGCTGCTCTGCCGTTCCATATCTAGATGTGGGCGCAAAAAATCCCGTACTCTGATATCCCCAGGACTCGTCGCTGGGATGCTCGCTTAAGGGCATCAGTTCTATATAATTATATCCGTATTCCTTCAGATAAGGAATCAGGATATCCGCAAGTTCTGTATAGGTATACCATCCGTTTTCACCTTCCTTATTCGTCCTCCAGGAACCTGCATGAAGCTCGTAAATATTCAGCGGCTTCTCTCTGCAGTCACTTCTCTTATTCATCCATTCCTGATCGTCAAATGTATAGCTCCTAAGATCCCTTACAATCGAAGCACAGTTTGGCCGAAGCTCCATCCCATAACCATATGGATCGCAGTGATCCACACACTGTCCCCCTCTCTTATAAATCCGATACTTGTACATCTGTCCCGGTTTCACATCCTCAATCTCACACTCCCAGAAATTCCCGTCGCAAATTCTCTGCATCTGCGTCTCCTGCCATCCGTTAAATTCTCCGATAACCGATATCCGCTCCGCCGCCGGCGCAAAAGTACGGAACACTGCCCCGCTTCCCTGCAGGGTGCATCCCAAAAACTTATGCGCGTCAAAAATCTTTCCTGTGTAAAATCCATACAAGTCCATCTTTCATCCCTCCTGAATCTAACAATACTGCCGTTCACCATTCAGCCGGTAGATAACAACAACCTCCTAAGTTACCATCTTACTGCAACTCAAATAGCGCTTACCCTGGCCTGCACACTGTTAATTGACGACAGTTGTTTATCTTGCTATACTTATTTTATAAATCATAACATTCAA
>CATJPU010000196.1 GCA_949742505.1 uncultured Lachnospiraceae bacterium
CCGCTCATAAAACTTGGCAAATACGTCGTCCACAATCGTCTTCTTATCTTCCATCGAAAACATCCAGATACAGAAATCCTTCGTCTGATACTTATCCCGAAACTGCTCGCAGGGAAGCCCAAGGAGCGACAAAGCAATCTCGTCCCCGTATTTCTTATGATCTTCCTTCGCAATCTGCACCGCCTCATCGTTAAAAAGCGCCGCATAGGTCATATGGATGGTAACCTTCAGCCCGTTCTCATGCGCAAGTCTCTGCTGCGTCTTGAAAATATCCAGTGATTCGGTCAAAAGCTTCTTATCGCCGATATCCTCTTCCTTTCCATGACCGGTAACCGTAGCCGAATACTCCGGTACCATCTCCGGTCTGTGAATGACATTCAGAATAAATTCACCCATTCCTTTTGTCTCCTTCCTTCTATAAAAAATTGAAACATTGATTTTCCTTCCATAAAAAGCGTCTCAGAAATGCCCTGCATCCTATGATGAAACTTTCCGGGATGGCCAGACGCCCTATGAATTACATAAAAATCCGGCATCCCAGCACAAATAACTGTAAGGGATGCCGGACAGCTCTTCTTAACATTTATCGTTCGTCAGTGAAAAAGCCGCCGCTCTCTTAATCATAAAACAAACAAGACTCTTCTACTTCACCGCGCCTGTAATACCTTCTGCGAACTGCTTCTGCAATACAAAGAATACAATCATCGTAGGAACCGAGCAGAATAATACGCCCAACATCAGAAGACCGTAGTCTGTGGTGTAGCCCGCCGCCATATTGGCGATCAGCATCGGCATAGTCTGCGCATTGGTATCTGTCATAATTACCTTCGGCCACAGGTATGCATTCCATGCATTCATGAAGGTAATAACCGCCGCCGCCGCGTAAGTAGACTTCATCATCGGCATATACATGCGGAAGAAAATCTGAATCTCTGTCAATCCGTCTATACGAGCCGCTTCCATAACGTCAATCGGAAAGTTTCTGGAATTCTGGCGGAACATCATAATCAGAAACGGCGTGGAAATTGCGGGAAGGATAAACCCCCACACTGTATTCAGCATATTCATGCCTGCAATCATCTTAAACAGAGGAATCATCGTTGCAACTCCCGGAATCATCATGGCAAGGAGCAGGATAGTAAATACCATGTCCTTCTTCTTATCATGGTAAAGCTCAAAACCAAATCCTGCCAGCGAACAAATCAGCAACGCAATCACCGTCTGCACAACTGCATACAGGAAGGAATTCCCCATAGCTCCCCACAGATTCTGTCCACCGATCAGGTTCTCGAAATTCACTCCCAGATTACCGCCCGGCAAAATTCTCCCCTGGGCAACATCAAAGGATGTATTGGTGGCCGCAGAAACCATCCAGTAGAATGGGAATACCGAAATAAATGATACAATTGCCAGGAAAATATATGTCGGAATTAACCGGCGCTGAATCATACTTCTGTTCTTTTTCTCAGTCACGCGTATCACCTACTTTCATATTAATTAACGCCAGAATACCTACCATGATAAATACAAAGAATGCCATGGCTGTCGCATACCCAAAGTTCGCAACGCCGGTACCGAAGGTATTGTTGTAAATATAATGGGACATGGTAATGGTTGAGAATGCCGGACCGCCGTTGGTTAAGTTGATGGACTCGTCAAACAACTGTAAAGTACCGTTAATTGACATGATAAAGGTCATAATAATCGTCGGCTTTAAGAGCGGTACGGTAATTCCCCAGAAGGTCTTCCATCCGTTGGCTCCGTCAATCTTGGCAGCCTCGTATACGGAATACTCAATGTTCTGCAGGCCAGCCAGATAGAATACCATGTTATATCCGGTCCATCTCCAAATCAGAGCAATGATGATAACCGCTTTCGCGCTTGCCGCATTTCCCAGGAAATTATAATTCTCGGATAAAATACCAATATTTACCAGAATCGTATTAATTAATCCTTCTGTTGCAAATAAGGATTTAAAAATCAGGGAATAAGAAACCAGCGCTGTCGCACAGGGAAGAAATACGCATGTACGGAAAAATCCCTTCAGTTTCAAATCCTTGTTATTCAGTAACTGAGCCAGTAAAATGGCCAGTACCAGCATAATCGGCACCTGAATCGCCAGATACAGGAAGGTGTTGCCTACGGAGCGTAAGAAAAGCTGATCCGCAAACATTCTGGTATAGTTATAAAAAATCGGGCTTGCCCACTCCATATTCGCACTGGAACCAGTTTTTAATGAAGTGATAAACGCGCTGATCATCGGCCAGAAGCTCATAATGGCAATCATCAGAGTTGCCGGTGCCAGGAATATCCAGCCGGCTCTTGACTGCTTCTCAAGCAGGCTCATTCCTTTTTTCTTTTCCACTAGAATTCCCCCTTCTCAACAGAAAAGGGAAAACGGCAAACCGTTTTCCCCGTTCATTTTTTCTTTTTTTATTTTTATCGAATTAATTGCCCATCTCGAAGTTCAGCTGATCTTCCGCACCCTTAAGCTCTTCGTCAATGTCGCCGCCATTTACGATATTAATGACAGCAGCGCCGAGCTTCTCACGACAGGTGTAGTGGTATGGACTCTGCTCGATTGTCTGTACGTGAGATCCCATCTCAGAAATCTCTGCGTAAATCGGAGTATTGTTGAAGAACTCTACGCCCTCATTGTAAACCTCAGACTCGCCTGCAGGAATGTAGGTAGAAACAACGCCGCCATCCTTCAGTGCATTGTCATAGGTAACAGTACTCTTACCAAATGTGTAAGCAAGGAAATCTTTTGCAAGATCTGTCTTCTTGCAGTTGGCTGTAATGTACAGGGAAGAACCGCCGTTGGAAGCGTATCCGTCTCCGCCTTCCAGCGTAGGCATAGTTGTAATCTCCCATTTTCCGCTGTTAGCCTCTACAGCCTGAATGGTAGGAATAATCCAATTGCCGTTCATAACGCCTGCAACCTGGTCGCCCTGGATTGCCTTATCTGTGTAATCTGACCAGCTGTTTGGAAGGAGAAGGATTTCTTCGTTTACCATCTCTACTACCAGCTCAACAATCTCTTTCAGCTTGTCATTTCCTACGATAAACGGCTTGCCGTCCTTGAACTGGGAAACGCCCTCAGCCTGCAGCATCATGTACATCAAATCGTTGCCGTCGCTGTTCATGCAAAGAAGAGCCTTGCCTGTCTTTTCCTTAACTGCCTTGCCGACTTCGATAAACTTCTCCCATGTGATGCCCTTCATGTCGTCCATTTTATAACCTGCCTCGTCCAGAAGATCTACGCGATAAGCCATAATAACCGTACCGCCGTCTACCGGAACACCGTAGTGTACGCCGTCGATGGTAGAGTAGTCAAGCTTCTCTGCATAGAAGTCATCCCAGTTGATGTCGATGTCATCCACGTTCTGCCATGCATCCGGATAATCAGCTACATACTTCTGAATCCAGTGATCCTGGAACAGAACCATATCCGGCAGCGTCTCGTACTTTCCAGAAGAAGCCGCTGTGGTAATGGCAGTCTCAACGTCCTGTGAGCCGCCCTGCTCTTTGATATCAAGAACAAAGTCTGAATTAACATTCTCCTTGTAGTCAGCTGCCGCCGCCTCAAGAGCCGGAATGTTGAAGTTCGGATCCCACGCTGCAACGGTCAGTGTGTTCTCGTCATCACTTGTACCCATCTCAGCAGCGCCTGCATCCCCGCCGTCACCTGCGTCGTCCCCACCGGTGCTTCCGCCACCGCCGCATGCAACCAGGGAAAGAACCATGGTACCTGCAAGCAGCATTGAAATAAGTTTCTTTTTCATTCTCTATGTCCTCCTTTTTTTATCAGTTTATTCAGAAAGGTTTTTTACTCATTGTGCAATATGTATAGCTTTTCCCCTTTCCTCTACTGATTTTCTATGTATAATTATACTTATTTCTCTTTTTTCATTGTGTTTATATTCAATCAAAAAACAGGCATTTTTAACCAAGTTGTTCAATTATGCACAAAGACTTTCTGAGGATTCATGCGCTTCATTGCCTGAAGCATATCCTCAGGAAGATCCAGAAGCAGTTTAATCTTTCTCTGGTTCTCTGTAATGATCATCGTATAATAGGGGATGTCCGGCTCATAGGAAGTATAGTCATATTTGGGAAGTCTCTCCGTACCGCCTTTTAACCGGTACTTTGCCACTGCTTCATGCCAGTTAGGCGCAACCACCTCCAGATTCTTCAAATCCAGCTCATGTTCCTCCCGGCGCCGGCGTCTTCCGCGAATGACCGCAATGGTAAATGCACTTCCTTCCATTACATATTCATAGTCCTTCACACTGTTTGCTTCATAGAGGAAATACATACCCGCTGTCAGAAGCGCCAGAAGCATCATCCCCCTATCCAGCAGAATACCCGATAAAAGAAACAGCACGCACATGACAATCATCGTCTTTGACAGAATCTTTGTAGACGTCTTTATCCGCCGGTGAACCTGCTTTACCATTTTGTAATTCATCATCTCTTACCATCCTTTCAATGCACTGATTTTAAAGTCTAACATCTGTCCCGCATAGTTTTCCGGAGAGCGCTTCCACTGATAAGGCGTCTTATCCAGCATCCGCTTAAAATTCCGGTTAAATGTGGACACATTGCCGTATCCCACCCGGTAAGCGACCTCTTCCATCGTGGCATGACTCTTAAGAAGCAGATTGCTGGCCTCATGGATTCGGACTACATTCACATAATCATTCGGCGTCATATTCATGCATTCCTGAAATATCCTCCGAAAATGACTTTCACTGATATTGCACTCATCCGCCAAATCCCGGATTCGGATTTCTTCGTTATAATGCTGCTTCACATAGGCAAGAGCTGGCGCGACCTGAAAGCTTCTGGGACTTTTCCTTGGCATTTCACCCCGCACATTATGAATTCTTAAGAGTTCCACTACAAAAGACTGCAGAAGCCCTTTCAGTTTTTCCTTATACATATAGGCCTTTCGTTCGCACTCCTCTCTGATTTCCAAAATTGTCCGGCTGAGCTTCTCATGTTCCTGCCGATGAAAAAATAGCGCGGACCCGTATAATATATTTAGAAGATATTCTGTATTCAGCTTGCTGAAAGACAGCTCTTTCATCTCCTGAATCACACTGTCCAAATCAAAATACATCCACTCCCAGTACGCGGTTGTTCCCGGAACTGTCATATTATTATGCGGATAATTCGGCGGAACGATTACGATACATCCTTCCTCAAATGTTTTGACAGAATCCTTCCATATACATTTTCCCTCTCCCTCGTAACAGATACCAATTTCCATATAATTATGAAAATGCAAATCCGAAACGTCATTCCCGTAGGGCCTCCTCCACTCTTCTCCCAAAAGCGCAAGCACCTGCTCATTTGCTCCCATTTCATAATATCTGAACTGCAGCTTTGGTTTTTTCTTTGCCATAATGCATCTCCTCCGCCTTAAGACTGCATTCCCCGATACTCTGAAGGCGTACAGCTCTTATATTTTTTAAATACCTTTGAAAAATACAGATTATCCTCAAATCCGACCGAGTGCGCAATGCTTCCCACCGTAAGGTCCGTCTGATTCAGAAGCTGACAAGCCTGTCCAATCCTATATTGCAGCAGATATTCCTTGGGCGACTGATTCATCATCCCCTGAAACAGACGGAACAAATAGCTTCTGCTGACGCCTGTATAATCAGCCACATCCTCTACCGATATCGGATATGAATACTGCTCGGCAATGTACTGTTTTGCCCGTTCCACGTAGTCTGCCTGCAGATTCGCAGGCCTTCTCTCCCCCTTCGTATGTTTCATCAAAAATCCCATCAGGGAATATACGGCCCCGGTCATTGATACTGCATCTTGAAAGGTATTGCCGTTCGCCTCATAGACAGCCCGAATCTTCTCAAATAGTTCTTCGCTGATGTCCGACTGGTTCAGCACCGGATGCTCTCTTGAAAAATCTGTATTTGCAATCATGGAATAGGCGTCATTTCCCGCGAATCCTACCCATGCGTATTCCCAGGGCTCCTGTCTGTCGGCCTGATAACTGGATTCCACCTGCGGAAACAGCAAAAAGGTATCCCCAGACTTTAAATGATATTCCTTTCCTCCCATTCTGTAACAACCCCGGCCGCAGATAATATGGTGAAGCAGGTAATGATCCCGCACTCCCGGCCCCCATTGATAACCAGGGTGACATTTTTCATAACCTGTATTGTAGACAGAGAGGGAATTTAACTGCCTGTCTGACGCATAGTAGGCATATCTGTATGTATCTGACATCGGACGTCTCCTTCTTTGCATAAAATATAGAAATGCTCATTCCTGCCAAAACGAAAGCAGGGCAAACATTTCATTTCCGAATTGTATACAGTACCGGAACAAGTCTGTAACTATGATATATTCCCTGTGGAACTGCCTGAAAAGGCCGCTGTTAGAACATGCTATAAAGAGAAAAAACAGACTGTGCAAAGCGGGCCCTGCCGGATACGAAATCACATAACCCCTGGCACAACCTCTATATCGTGCAATATCTATAGATATCGGACCCATTCCTTTTCCACTAATTCTATACGTGTGATTATACTGATTTTTTTCTTCTATTGTGTTCATATTCAATCCAAAAACAGGCATTTTCAACCAATATGCTCAAATATGCACAAAACTTTTTTATGAATTTATCTGCTTTATACTCTGGAACATATTTCATTTTCATTAGATGAACCTCTCTTTTATCATTGACACAGGACTATTTTATGCAACATTTTTCCATGTTTTTGCATCTATTTTATATTGCATATTTTTCGGGACAATCACATAATGGAACTAACAATATGAATGGAAAGAAATTAGGATGGAATCCATCCTGCCAGACAGGACAGATTCCGCAGGAGGTTAGCTATGTTTGACTACAGCAAAATCAAAAACGTTACATTCTACAAAGAAAATGTAATGCCGGCGCATTCCGACCATATATATTTCCCGGATGAAGAATCTTTGAGAGCCGGGGAGAATCCGTTCCGCTATTCCTTAAACGGTATATGGAAATTCTCTTATGGAAGGAATCTAGACGAGACAATAAAGGGCTTTGAGCAAGCGGACTATAATTGTAAGAACTGGAGCGACATCCGGGTACCCGCCCACATTCAGATGGAGGGATATGATGTTCCGGCATACGTGAATACCCAATATCCCTGGGACGGCCGGGAAGAAATCTGGGCCGGAGAAATTCCCACTGAATTTAATCCTGTCGCCAGCTATGTGAAATATTTTCACGTACCGGAACAGATGAAAGGACAGGCGTTATACATCTCCTTCCAGGGCGTGGAAAGCGGTATGGCGCTGTGGCTGAACGGACAATATGTGGGTTACAGCGAAGACAGCTTTACTCCCTCTGACTTTGATTTGACGCCTTATCTGACGGAAGGTGAGAATAAGTTAGCCCTGCAGGTCTATAAGTGGACCAGCGGAAGCTGGGCGGAAGATCAGGACTTTTACCGTTTTTCCGGGATTTTCCGGGATGTATATTTATACACAAAGCCCGCAGTGCATATCGAAGATTTGAAGATTCAGGCGCTTCTTGATGATACTTATACAAAGAGTACGCTAAAAATCAATGTAAAATCCCAGGGACGCGGATTCGTGCGGATGATTCTCTCTGAGATGCCGCTGTACCGTTTTCCGGGAAGCGCTGTAACCGATTTAGGAGAAGAAGCTAATCAGGAAGTGGCGAAGGCCGAATTTACTCTGTCAGATGGAAAAGGAGAACTTACCCTTCCTCTGGAATGTATGAAGCTCTGGAGCGCAGAAGAACCGAATCTGTACGAACTGCTTCTGACTGTTACCAATGACCAGGACGTTATCACCGAAGTCATCGCTGCCGGAGTGGGCTTCCGCCGGTTTGAAATGAAAGACCATATGATGTGCTTAAATGGCAGAAGAATCGTATTCAAAGGCGTAAACCGCCATGAATTCAGCTCCGTAGCGGGACGCGTTCCACAGCCAGAAGAACTAATCCAGGACATTATTACCATAAAACGACACAACATCAATGCGATTCGTACCTGCCATTACCCAAATAATTCCCCGCTGTACAATCTCTGCGACGTATACGGACTCTATCTGATTGACGAAACTAACATGGAAACCCATGGCTCCTGGGACGCAGTCATGCGGGGAGGCGATTACGAACTTGCCATTCCCGGAGATAAACCGGAATGGGAGGACCCTCTCCTTGACCGGGTAAATTCTATGTACCAGCGGGATAAGAACCATCCTTCTATCCTCATCTGGTCCTGTGGAAATGAATCTTACGGCGGACTTGTGATTAAGAAAATGTCAGATAAATTCCGGGAACTGGACGATACCAGACTGGTCCATTATGAAGGCGTGTTCCAGGACCGCCGCTATAACGAAACAAGCGATATAGAAAGCCAGATGTACACTCCTGTTTCCACGATTGAAGCTTTCCTGTCTAAACACAGAGATAAGCCGTTTATCTGCTGCGAATATACCCATGCCATGGGCAATTCCTGCGGCGCCATGCACAAGTATACGGATTTGACAGACACCGAACCTCTGTATCAGGGCGGTTTTATCTGGGATTATGTGGATCAGACGATTACAAAGAAGGACCGGTACGGCAAAGAATTTCAGGCCTACGGCGGCGATTTTGGCGAACGCCCGACAGATTATAATTTCAGCGCCAACGGAATCGTATACGGCGGCGACAGAGCTCCGTCCCCAAAGATGCAGGAAGTAAAGTATAATTATCAGAATATAACAGCCGATGTGAGACAAAGAACCGTCCTTGTAAAGAATAAGAACCTGTTTGTCAATACAGAGGATTTCCGATGCGTTGTCACTCTGGCAAAGAACGGCATTCTTATCAAACAAGCCGGGCTTGCTACAGCCGTAGCTCCCCTGTCAGAGAAGGAATATGAGCTTCCATTTCCGGCGCCGGAGAAACCCGGCGAATATACGGTTACGGTTTCCTTCCATTTAAAGAAGGATACCCCCTGGGCCGAAGCCGGACACGAAGTAGCATTCGGGCAGTATGTCTATACGGTAGCAGGGACGAATACGAAGAAAGATTACCACTGCAGCAAACCGGTTAAGGTTGTCAAAGGTAAGGTGAATATCGGCGTAAAGGGAGAAAACTTCGACGCACTGTTCTCCTACCTGGCCGGAGGACTAGTATCCTACCGCTACGCCGGCGTCGAAATGATTGAGAGTATACCGAAGCCAAACTTCTGGAGAGCTCCGGTAGATAACGATGAGGGAAATGGAATGCCTATGGTTTACGGTCAGTGGAAGCTTGCCAGCCTCTATCTGTCCCACAAGAGCTTCATCGCTCCCGAACAGCAGGGCTATGATCCCGGCGACCCGACGCTGGAGGTTCATGAAACCTATGCCCGCATCACCTACAGCTATGTACTTCCAACCACCCCTGCCACGTACTGCCAGGTTGTATACACCGTATACGGCGACGGGACTATTGAGACTACTCTGATTCACGACCCGGTAAAGGGACTGGAAGATATGCCGGAATTTGGTATGATTATGAAGATAAATGCAGATTACAATCAACTGGAATGGTATGGAATGGGGCCTGCCGAAACCTATGCCGACCGCTGTAAGGGCGCAAAACTGGGCATTTACCGGAATCAGGTATCCGACAATGTGGCCGATTACATCGTACCGCAGGAAACCGGCAATAAAATAGGCGTCCGCTGGGCAAAAGTAACTGACAAAAAAGGCCGGGGACTCCTCTTTACCGGTGATAATATGAGCTTCTCTGCTCTTCCATGGACTCCTCACGAGATGGAGAACGCGCGTCATCCTTACGAGCTGCCCCAGGTACATTATACCGTCATAAGGGCAGCGCTGATGCAGATGGGAATTGCCGGAGACGACAGCTGGGGTTCGCCGACCCACCCGGAATATCTGATACACGCAGACAAGCGGCTTACCTTCACGTTCCGGTTCAGGGGGATTTAATCCCCCTGAACCCTGTCAATCCGCATCGTTGTATATTCCCTGCCGGCTGTGCCGTCTATCTCTTCCGCGTCTCTGACCAGCTTTTCCACTGCATCCGGCGCAGGTTTCAGCTCCTGCCCTTCTTCCCAGACTAACAGCTTATCTTCCTTATTCTTTCCATAATAATATATCGAAGCGCAGGTTTTGGTATTTCTGACGGACGACTCATCCGGATTCATATTCCCTTCCTCATCCTCGAGCCAGTTCCAAATTTCCCGCTGCTCCCTTTTAAAAACCATGCTCACTTCTTTACTGTAGACGGCTTCTTCTATCTTCCTTTCGCTAGGCATCGGATGCTGAAAGGATATCTCATACCATCCCCTCTCATAATCCGGGTATCCATTTTCCTTCGGAACTTTCAGTTCGCTGGTATTGATTCTTCCAATCAGTTCCCTGCCGGTAAAGGTACAAAAAATATCCCCATTCTCCAGTTCATACAACTCCGTAATTTTCAGCTCATCCGAAGGCACCACAAAAACCCGGTACTGCAGCCATCTGTTCCATATGTTTACACCCACCAGAATCACCACAATGGCAACATAAACAATCAACGTCTGCCTCAGAGTTACCTTCCTCTCGAATTTCCTGACGGCACGTCTGGCAATCTCCCTAAATTCATTGCCTCCCTCACTCTCTGCACTGCTCTCTTCTCCAAGGGATATCTCTGGAAGCGACTCGCCGGCCATCCGGCATATCCTGCGGCATTCCTCACACTCTTCTATGTGTTCTTCAATCAATCCTCTGCTCTCTTTGCTGCACACATCATCCTCATAGAGAATCATCAAATCACGAATAACCTGGCATGACATCTTACTCATTGCCTATTCCTCCTCTCTCCTGACCATTTCCTGTATTTTCAGTTTAGCGCGGTGATACGTAACCCGCGCCCAGCCTTCCCTCCGGCCAAAGATTTCCCCGATTTCACGAAAGGATAAATCTCCAAAAATCCGCAGGGTAAAAACTTCCCTGTAAGGCTCCTTAAGAAGTTCAAGAACCTTATATATCGAAAGAACTTCTTCCTTCTTCAGAAAGAGCGCCTCCGGGCTATGCCCACCCTTTCCATCTCTGTCATCCTCCATCGCATCTTTCCAGTCCTCTCTGGCAAAATGCTTCTGCTTCTCTAAATGCGATAAGTAAGTGTTCTTTCCGATTTGGCACAGCCATGTCTTTACCGAACAGATATGCCCGAATTTATCAATGTTCTTCAGCGCTTTGAAGAATGTTTCCTGCGTAATTTCTTCGGCAGTCTGCGCGTCCTTACTCATAGCAAGAATAAACAGATAAACATCCCGAAAGTAGGTAAGGTATATTTCTTCAAAATCCATGGTCTGCACCTCCTCTCTTTATCTATTAGACCGGACAAATTGCCTTTTGTTACAAAATACCCCCCATATCGGCATTAAATAAAAGACGGCTGGCAATATTTACCGCTGGCCGTCTCATCCTTTTATTTTATATTTGATATTGTTCAATCATACATTCGTGCTTTTTCGTCTTCCGGTTGTAGTTTACGCCCACCAGAAGCAGATTCCCGCGATAATCCTTTAGCCGAAACGAAGAATCTTTGGAAATCAATAAATGTTCAAACTGCTCCTTAGAATCGGCGTCTCTTCCGTAGTATGCCGCCAGCATTTCAGCCGTTACAGATTTTCCGAAACGTCTCGGCCTGCTTACACAGACAAATCTCTGAGCGGTGTTAATTACCGAATTTGTATAGGAGATCAGATTGCTCTTATCAATATAAATCTTAGAATTAAGGGATATCTGAAAACTCTTGTTCCCCGGATTTAAATAAATTCCCATCGAAGCAGTCTCCTTTCTAGAGCATATTTAAAAAATCATTCCCGGTTCCGCAGACTTAAGATTCCCTCTGTAAGAATCTTCACGTCATCCAGAATATAGTCGAAAGCTCCCGCCTTATACAGATTTATCACAATCAGTCCCAAGGGCACCGCAAAAATCATACCTAATACGCTTCCCAGCCGATATCCCACATACAGAAGAAACAATGTATACAATGGGTTCAGTCCCATACTGTCGCCTACCAGTTTAGGCTGAATCAACTGACGCACCAACTGAGTCACGCCATACAGAACCGCCAGCGCCACAAGCGTGCGGTAATCCCCTACCAGAAATTTATAGATCCCCCATGGAATCAAAGCCGTCCCTGTTCCAAAAAACGGCAGAAAATCCAGAAACGCAATTCCCAGCGCCAGCAGAATGGAATAATGAATCCCTATCAAAGCAAATCCAATCAGCAGAATTGTAAATACCACCGCCATAATCTTAAACTGGGCCTTAAAATATCCGCCTACCGCATATTTTAAGTTATCCGCCACCATGCTCATCCGGCTGGTAACCGGCTCTGGAACTACCCGCTTTACCCATAAGTTCAGACTGTCCTTTTCAGAAATAAAAAAATAGGCAGATACAAGCGCCACGATTACACCCACCAGAATAGAAGGGATTCTCTTAGCCATATTTCCCGCAATCTCTATCGTAGGCTCGCCAATCTGGCTAATCAGCGCCCCTATGGTCTCGTCCAGATTGCTTACCAGAGAGTGCCAGCCGTTCTGCACCCCCGTCGGCAAACGGGAAAACAGTTCCGAGCCCATACTCCCAATCTGAGCAAATCCCCGCTCCAAATCCTCATACATCGAAGGAAAATTATCAATAAGCGCCAGGATTTCCTTCCATATCCTGCTGCCTGCCAGATAAATTCCCCCGATACAGATTGCCAGTACCAGAATAATGGTAATGGCTGAGCCGAGCTTCTTCATAATCCTCAGCCGCTTTTCCAAAAAAGTTACCACCGGACCGGCGATTACCGATAATATCCACCCAATCACAAAGGGCATAAAATAAAAGATTGCCTTAACTCCAAGATAAATCAGCAAAACCGTTGCACCAAGGCTGAATAGGAGACTCACCGCAACCTTCCAGTAAGGCCTGCGGTCTCCAAGCTCTTCCCTGACTCCCATATACGACCCCCCTTATTTCCTGAATTTCTCTGTTTTTCTCCCGTACAGCCCTGAGCTCCATGAATCCTGAAATCCAAATCACTGCAGCAGCGTACGATTCGTCTCCTCCCCAAGTCCGCAGAGCTCTTCTGCAAGCTCCCAGATTTCATCTCTGCCCTGCTTCGTAACTGCCGAAAAAGGAATCAGAACCGACTGCTCATCCAGCTTAAGTCCCTGCCTGACTGCCTTTACCTGCTTTGCTGCCTGACTTCTTTTTATCTTGTCAAGCTTCGTGGCAATAATAATCGGACGGTACCCCTGAGATAAAATCCAGTCATACATCTGCCTGTCATTGGCAGACGGGTCGTGGCGGATGTCAATCAACAGAAACACAGCCCTTAACTGCTTTGAGCTGTGGAGATAACGTTCAATCATCTTCCCCCACTTCTGTTTCTCCTGTTCTGATACCTTCGCATAACCATATCCCGGAAGATCCACAAGATACAGTTCCTGATTGATATTATAGAAATTAATCGTCTGTGTCTTTCCTGGCGTTGCCGAAATTCTCGCGAAAGACTTGCGGTTCATAAGCCCGTTAATCAACGAAGACTTCCCCACATTAGACTTTCCCGCAAATGCAATCTCCGGCAGCGTATTCTCCGGCAGCTTGCTGGTAATTCCACAGACAGTCTCTAATTCCAG
Organism: uncultured Lachnospiraceae bacterium; assembly: GCA_949742505.1. GTDB lineage: Bacteria > Bacillota > Clostridia > Lachnospirales > Lachnospiraceae > Claveliimonas. The sequence continues at coordinate 13,677 of CATJPU010000196.1, forward strand.
ACTGCGGATAATCATGATTCTTCTCCCCTTTCTTCACGATATTACTATTATCCAGCCTTCATACACTGACGTCAAACCATCAGTATCCGGCCAGCGCAGAATGCTCAATTGCAAAATGCAGTTTTCAACACTTCTTCCATTCTGCTTACCGGAAGAATCTCCAATCCTTTCGTAATCTCTGCCGACAGTTCTTCCACATCTCTTACATTCTTTTCCGGAATTAATACCGTCTTAATTCCTGCGCTTTTCGCCGCCAGAAGCTTCTCCTTCAGTCCCCCGATTGGGAGTACGCGGCCCCTTAAAGTTATCTCTCCGGTCATCGCAACATCCGCTCTGACTTTACGTCCGGTGATTGCCGAAAGCATCGCCGTCGCCATCGTAATACCTGCCGACGGACCGTCTTTCGGCACTGCGCCCTCCGGAATATGAATGTGAATATCGTGGCTGGTAAAGAAGTCTTCCGCCACCTCATAATCCGCTCCCACAGAACGGATATAGCTTACTCCAGTTCTGGCGGACTCCTTCATCACATCTCCAAGCTGGCCGGTCAGAATAATCTCTCCCTTGCCCGGCATAATATTCACTTCAATCTGCAGCGTATCGCCGCCTACGCTGGTCCATGCAAGCCCCCGCACAATTCCAACCTCATCCGTCTGATTCGCCATCTGATACAGATATTTCTCCTTGCCCAGATATTTATGCAGATTGTTCTCTGTAACGCGGACCTTTTTTTTGCCGTCTTCCAGGATTTCTTTGGCGGTCTTACGGCAAATATCTCCAATCTTACGCTCAAGCTGGCGGACTCCCGCCTCTTTGGTATAGTTCTTTGCTATCTTCCACACAACGCCTTTGCTGATACTGAGCTGCTCCGGCCTGATTCCATGCTTCTCAAGCTGCTTGGGAATCAGATGTTCTAGGGCGATATGAGCCTTCTCATTCTCCGTATAACTGCTGATTTCAATGACCTCCATACGGTCAAGCAGCGGCCTTGGAATCGTCTGTAAGGAATTTGCTGTGGTTACAAACAGAACCTCGGACAAATCTATCGGAACCTCCAGATAATGGTCCCGGAACTTGATATTCTGCTCACTGTCCAGCACCTCGAGAAGCGCGGAGAAGGTATCTCCCTTGTAATCATTGCTTACCTTATCAATCTCATCTAAAAGCATCAGCGGATTCTTCACTCCGGCGCTTCTAAGCCCATTTGCAATGCGGCCCGGCATAGCGCCCACATAGGTCTTCCGGTGTCCGCGTATCTCCGCCTCATCCCGGACTCCTCCCAGAGATATGCGCACATAAGGCTTCTTAAGAGCCCTGGCCAACGATTTGGCAATGGAAGCCTTACCGGTTCCCGGAGGCCCCACCAGACATAAAATCGGGCTGTCCCCCTTCTTGGTCAATGCGCGGACTGCCAGAAATTCCAGCACTCTCTCCTTGACTTTCTCCAGTCCATAATGCTCTTTATCGAGAATCTCCTTCGCATAGCCGATATCTCTGCTGTCCTTTACCGCTTTATTCCAGGGCATTTCTAACATCGTCTCAATATAAGTCCGGATTACGCCGTTCTCCGCCGAACTGTTCATAGAGCTTTTAAATCTGCCGATTTCTTTATACAGCTTTTCTTTCACTTCTTTTGGAGCCTTCAGCTTATCCGTCATCTGGCGAAATTCCTCTGCATCGGAAATCATGTCCTCTTCTCCAAGCTCTTCCCGAATCTGCTTCATCTGCTCCCTTAAGACATACTCCCTCTGATGCTTATCTACCCGCTCTTTTACTTTGTTCTTAATTTCATCCTTGATATCCATCACCTGGATTTCATTAACAATCTTAAACGCCAGCAAATCGTATCGTTTCAGAAGATCCCTCTCCTCCAGCACCGCCTGCAAATCTTTATAACTCAAGGGAATATTGGCGGCAATTACATCCACCAGCTTCCTAAGATCCATATAATCGTTAATCTGCTTTTGCATATCCCTGGGATATTTGGGGTGCCTTCCGATGTAATCATTATAAATCTCCTTAAGCCCTCTTAGCATCGCCTTAATTCCCGGATTATCCTCCCTGCTGCCCATCACTTCTTCCGTACGGTCTATATCCTCCAGTCTGGCCACCTGCGCCTTGAGATACGGATTCTCTGATTCTATATCCAGAAGCTCCGCTCTGTATTCCCCGCATACCAGAACCCGGAGAATATTCTTGGGGAGCTTGATTACCTGCTTGATAGACGCCACGCATCCTGTCTCATATAACTCTTTCTTTCCGGGTTTATCCACGTCTCCATCCCTCTGGGCCGTCAGAAAAATCTTCTGCCCCTCTTCTTCCATCGCTGCGGCAACCGCGTGGATGGAACGCTCCCTGCTCACATCAAAATGAACCACCATTTCCGGAAGAATTACCATTTCTCTCAACGCCGCCATAGGCATACCCTGTGAATCGGCCGCATAGCCGCTAGGTGTGCCCTTGGATATACCTTGTGAATCGGCCGCATGGCCATGAGGTGTGCCCTTGGGTATACCTTGTGAATCGGCCGTATGGCCATGAGGTGTGCCCTTGGGTATACTGCTTGGTTCGCTCATCTATTTATCCTCTCCTGTCTATTATACATATAAATATACAAAGGGCGGAGTAACCGCTCCGCCTTTTCCTATGCACTCTCTGTCTGCAAATCATTCCGTCCGTAAACCGGACCGCCCACGCCTTCTACCGCCCGTTTTGTAATCCGGCAGGTTCTAAGGGAAGCGTCCGATGGAGCATGATACATAGTATCCATCATTGTATTTTCCATAATTGCACGAAGCCCTCTGGCCCCGGTTCTCCTCTTCAGAGAAGTCTCTGCAATGGCGTCCAGCGCCTCCGGATCAAACATCAGCTCCACGCCGTCTAACTCCAGCATCTTCTGATACTGTTTGACAATGGCGTTCTTAGGTTCTGTCAGAATCCGAACCAGGGCCTTCTTATCCAGCATCTCTAAAGAAACCGTCACAGGCACGCGCCCTACAAGCTCTGGAATCAGGCCAAACTTCACCAAATCCTGAGGAAGAGCCTGCTTTAACAGACGGTCTACATTATCCTCATGCTTCCCCGCTATCTCCTGGTTAAATCCGATTGATTTCCTGTCAATCCGTCTCTCAATAATCTTATCCAGCCCCTCAAAGGCTCCTCCGCAGATAAACAGAATATTCGTCGTGTCAATTTGAATCAGTTCCTGATGGGGATGCTTTCTTCCGCCCTGGGGCGGTACGCTTGCTATGGTTCCTTCCAGAATCTTAAGCAGCGCCTGCTGAACCCCTTCGCCTGACACATCCCTTGTAATCGACGGATTCTCAGACTTCCTGGTAATCTTATCTATCTCATCAATATAAATGATGCCATATTCCGCCCGCTCAATATCCCCGTCTGCAGCCTGGATAATCTTAAGCAGAATATTCTCCACATCTTCTCCCACATAACCCGCTTCCGTCAGCGCCGTTGCGTCTGCAATCGCAAAGGGTACGTTCAGGATTCTTGCAAGAGACTGGGCAAGAAGAGTCTTGCCGCATCCGGTCGGTCCCAGCATCAGAATATTGCTCTTATTCAGCTCCACTCCCAAATCCTTCTGGGCCTTAATTCTCTTATAATGGTTGTATACAGCCACAGAAAGAACCTTCTTTGCCTGCTCCTGGCCAATCACATATTCGTCCAGAAAAGCCTTAATCTCCTCTGGTTTAAACAGCGTAATCCCATCGAATGGATTGCCGCTCTCCTCATACTCAAGTTCTTCCTCCAATATCTCTGTGCAGACCTCAATACATTCATCACAGATAAATGCTCCTTCCGGACCTGCAATCAGCTTACGAACCTGTGCCTGAGATTTATTGCAGAAGGAACATCTGACATAATCTTCACTTCTCCCTGCCATTACTTTCTCC
>CATJPU010000197.1 GCA_949742505.1 uncultured Lachnospiraceae bacterium
AATCAAAAAGATTCCAATATTTGTGGAAAATTCATCAAACACAAAAATTTATTTTCTCCGATATTACTAACATTAAAGACTTCCCAAAGTACGAATTAACATATAGGTTCAGCGGAAGGCTGAATAGTTACAAAAAGTTTGTTGTTTTTAATTTTACCTCTTGACAAAAGTCACTTCATAACGGAGGTTGTATTTTCCCAGGATTGTAATTGGCTTCGTGCGGAGGCAGTCGATGTGGTGACCAGCGTACTGCAGTCTACCCCGGACCTGAAGGTAGTATATTCTCACAATGATGAAATGGCTCTCGGTGCAATTGAAGTAATAGAAGCTGCAGGCTTAAAGCCGGGCGAGGATATTCTGATTTATTCCGGCGGAGATTACCAGACAAATGCATTTGAGGCGATTAAAGCCGGAAAGCTGGTTTGTACAGAGCTTTATAACAACCGGGGAGAGCTGGCATGTCAAGCGGCAGTGCATGTTCTGGAAGGCGGTACGCTTCCGAAGAAAATTAACCTTGGAACGACGATGTGTACGATTGAGAATGTTGATACAGAGACGCCGGCATATTAGTTAGAAGCAGACAGAACAAAGATATAATCAGAATGAGGATAGGAAAATGATAGCAGCGATTGGAAGCATTAATGTAGATTATATTATCCATAACAAAAGACTCCCTGTTCCGGGAGAGACGCTGTATGGAAAAAGCGTAATGATTATGGCAGGAGGAAAGGGAGCAAACCAGATAGCGGCAGCATCGAGACTTGGCGCAGATACTCTTTTTCTTAGTAAAATAGGAGGACTGGACCAGTATAATTCTACGGTTTTGAAAGATTTTGAATGGGCAGGCGTTTCAGTTGATTATATTGAAACAGTACCGGACAGCTATTCTGGCGCAGGATTTGCAATGATAGGAGAAGACTCTCAGAATTCGATTATTATTATCGAGGGCGCGAATGCAGAGATGACTCCGGAGTATGTTGAAAAATATAAAGATCAAATAAAAAATGCTTCTATTGTCATGTGCGAGTTTATGATCCCTCAGGAGACGGCAGAGTACACCATGAAGCTTGGAAAAGAACTGGGGATTCCGACTTTGTGTAATCCTGCGCCGTTCCGGAAAACGGACGATAGCTTTTACCGGTATGTAGATATTGTAACGCCGAATGAAATTGAGGCGGCAGAGGCCTGCGGCTTTACAATTGACGGCAGAAAATCTGCTTCGGAAGCCTGCGATTATTTTCATGGTCTGGGAGTGAAGTCGGTTGTCATCACAATGGGGAGCAGAGGAGCGTTCTGTTCGGATGGAAGCAGGCAGGAAATGATTGAAAGTTATAAAGTGAAAGCAATTGATACCAGCGGCGCGGGAGATTCCTTCAATGGAGGGTTTGTCTATGCCTTTGATAAAGGATATGATATCTTTACCTGTGCTAGATTTGGAAATGCGGTGGCTTCAAAAAGCGTATAGCGGGTGGGGACCATGCGCTCCATGCCAAATCTCAATGAAACAGAAGAGGTATACCGGCTTGGATAATATGAGAAATTCCTTATTTACAAAAATAGTAAAATCATGATAACATATGTGAGTAACAATTGTTTGCAAAAGAGGATGGTATTATGCGGATTGTAAATGATGATGAAATGACGAAAAAAATTATACTGATAGCGGAGATGTATTATGTGCATGGCATGTCGCAGGAAGAGATTTCAAAGCGAATGAAGATGTCCCGGCCATGGGTGTCGAAACTGCTTAAGAGGGCAGAGGAGATTGGCGTGGTGCGGATTGAGGTAAATTCTCCGCTGTCAGGCTGTGTGGAACTGGAAGATAAGATTAAGGCACAATATAACATAGAGAATGTTTTTGTCATTAAATCAACAAATGCGGGAAGCATGGCCAGCGTAGGACATGCGGCCGGGAATTACTTGTCTTCCCATATACAGAACGGCGACGTTGTCGGAATCAGCTGGGGGTTGTCTGTGTCTACTGCTGTGGATTATGTGACGCCGATGCAGGTTGACGATGTTACAGTAGTGCCTCTGGTAGGCGGGGCCGGGTCAAAACTGGAGTGTCAGAGTAATGTGATTGCAAATAACTTGCGGTGACACTTTCGGCCAAATGTGAATTTCTTCATGCGAATGCCTATTGTGCAGATGAGAAAGAATACGAGGCTATCATGTCGAATCCGATGACGCAGAGGCTGATTAATCTGGGTGAGCATGTAGATGTTGCTGTAATTGGGCTTGGAGGTATGGAGAACAATCGTATGATTCGTGACGGATATATTACAGAAGAAGATGTGGAAGAGCTTCAGCGGATGGGCGCGGTAGGAGATGTGGCGCTTCGGTTTCTGGATAAAGGTGGAGATGTTCTGGATGTCAATGTGAACAACCGCATTATTGCCAGCGATTTGGAGAAGACCTGCGAGAATGCAAGAGAAGTGGTTGCGATCGGCTTTGGCAGGGAGAAGACCGAGACGCTTAAGGCTATGATGCGGGGCGGTCTGGTTACTACGCTGTTTACGGATTTTGATACGGCCGAGCTGCTGCTCAGTAAGAAAAGAAGACGTAAGAACGGTTAATAATGGTATGTTAATTGAAGATTTTTAACAGGGTGGGAAAAAATGGACTTAACAAAATTCAGATGGACGAGAGAACCGAAAAGTTATGTAATTGATGAGAACCGGATTGAGATTGTAACAAAGCCGCATACGGATTTGTGGCAGAGGACCTATTATCATTTTCAAAATGACAATGCGCCGGTCCTTCAGATGGAGACGGAGGAATCTTATTTCAGTTTTGTTGTTAAGACAGAATTTGATGAAAGTCATCACCGATTCGACCAGTGCGGTGTTGTAATGTATCTGGACAGTGAGAACTGGCTGAAGGGCTCCGTTGAATATGAGAATGAAACGTATCAGCATTTGGGGAGCGTCGTTACCAATCGGGGGTATTCTGACTGGGCTACAACGGTCATAGATGCTTCAGTGAAATCCATGTGGTACCGGTTCAGCCGGAGAGAGGACGATTATTGTATCGAGTGCTCGGAAGATGGAACTACATACAGCCAGATGCGGATTTGCCATATGTATGGTGGGAAAGGGAAAATACGATTCGGCATCTATGCCTGTTCGCCGGAGGATTCTTCCTTCAAAGCAGTATTTTCCCATATGCAGCTAATGGAATGCCAGTGGAATGCCCATGACGGCCAGCAGCCGGACTTCGTTCAATAATGAGAAAGCGTACAGCCTGCCCGAAAGGAGTCTGTACGCTTTTGCGCTGCGTAAAAAGCGCAGGCTGTGCGCTATCATCTTTAATCTGGATGAACATTCTTCATTTTTGCCCCGATATCCCGGTACTGGCCGGGGATTTCATCAAGAGACAGGGCGCGGACCCTTTCTTCGGTGCCGTCCTGCACTGCCCGCTCATAGTACCAGCACTTAAATTCCAGAAGTTCAAGAGTTTCCTGCATATCTTTTATCTGTTTTTTGACAGCGTCCCTCCGGGCCTGAAAGAGCGTAAGTCGTTTTTTAAGAGACGCTTCGTCGCCCTGAATGGCCATGTCGATAAAATTTCTGATGTCCTTAATGGACAGACCGGACTGTTTCAGGCAATCGATGACTTTAAGCCACTCGTGGTCCTTCTCGGTAAACATGCGGATTCCGCTGCTGGAGCGCTCCACAAAGGGAAGCAGTCCTTCCTTATCATAATAGCGGAGCGTGGAAGGGGGGATACCTAAGATCTTCGCCATTTCGCCAACTGTATACAGCATAAATAAATCTCCTTAAGCTATTCTGCCTGTACGGATAAGAATGATTTACATATCGCCTGGAGGACGCGGATTGAGTCAGGATACACTGTTTACCAGACATTCTGTGAACAGCAAATTTCCAACCGCGCAGGTAGAAATATTTCAAAATAAACCTTGACTTAAAGTGTACTTTAAGTTGTATGATTAACATGAACTTCAAAACTTTAAGTATAGTATAAGGCGTTTGGACTTTAAAGTCAATGAAAACGTGTAAGGAGGATTTTAACAATGAGTCATGTATTGGCAGCGTATTTTAGTGCAAGCGGAGTAACTGCTAAAGTTGCGGAGAGACTGGCGAAGGAGACAGGAGCGGACCTATTTGAGATTGAACCGGAGGTTCCGTATACCGATGCAGATCTTGACTGGATGGATAAGAAGAGCAGAAGTTCTGTTGAAATGAACGACAGAGGATGCCGTCCGGCAATTCGGTCAAAAGTATCGGATATGAGTCGGTATGAAGTTGTCTTCGTGGGATTCCCGGTGTGGTGGTACAGGGAGCCGTCCATTATTGATACGTTTATGGAAAGTTATGATTTCAGCGGGAAAACAGTGATTCCTTTTGCGACATCCGGGGGAAGCCCCCTTGGCAGTTCCAGGGAGAATATGCAGGCTTTGGCTCCGGGTGCGAAGGTAGCGGAAGGAAGACGGTTTGGTGCGGGCACATCGGGAGGAGTTCTTGCTGACTGGGCTTCAGAATGGCTGTAGGAAGGGATGGGAGGCAGGCAGAGGAAAACAGAAGCGAGGATTTCTTTGGAAAATTATTCGGTTCTGTATCTGGGTTCCCCCATCTGGCTTGCGTACTGCAATTTGATACAATACACCCAAAGCTGACTTTGGGTGTATTTTTTTACGATAGGGATTTATGGCAATCTGTTTTTATCTCCCCATTCACACATGCCATCTAATATGGGAATGAGCGACTTGCCACGTTCTGTAAGGCTGTATTCGACCTTTGGCGGAATCTGCGGGTATTCTTTTCTGTTTACCAACTGGTCTGCTTCTAATTCTTTTAATGTAGAGCTTAGCGTTTTGAAAGAAATCCCACCAATATATTTTTTCATTTCATTAAAACGGACGATGCCAAATTCCATAAGCGTATAAAGAATTGTCATTTTGTATTTCCCGTTGATTAGTGACAATGTGTAGCTGAAACCAGTTGTTTCCAGGCATTCCTTTGATATACAGCGTTTGCTCATTTTTTCACTCTCCTTTAAGTAAGTATAAAACATAAAAGCAAGTATCGCATCTAAATGTGCGTACTTGTTTTTGGTTTTATTCTCGTTATAATTATAATATCAACAGCAGGGAAAGTCAATCCTGTAGGTAAAGGAGACACAGATGAGTCCCTGGGAGGCAATCTGATCCACGGCGGTTCCCACAGTTTCAAGAAAGAAGTGCGGGAGCCGAACGCATGGTATCAGAATGAATTAAAGGAATATCAGGCAGTAGAGGCGGCTGCGATGAAGTTTGTCAAGAGTGTTGCTGAGGGCAACAGGACCTATGCAAAAGAGCTTTTTACAGATGAGGCGGTTTTGTTTGGCTATCTGGACGGCAAGCTGGAGCATGGCTCCATTGAGCAGTTTTACCACAATGTGGATACCGTACCCGGCGGCGATAATTTCAAGGCTCGCGTGGATGTTCTGTTGGTTGAGGAGTCTCTGACTGTTGTCCGTGTGCTGGAAGAGGGATGGGGCAACCGTATTGACTTTACGGATGTGTAGCTCCTGTGAAGATGGATGGGGAGTGGAAATGTGTTGCAAAAGCATATAACCAGAATTCCGATACCATTCAGAAATAACCGCCATGAGTAAACTATCATAAAGGAAGGTCAAAGCCTTGATTTTGATATGACTTAATTTATATTTTAAGGGAAAAAGGAGAGATGAACTTATGAGTAAAAAAATCGTTGTTATTACAGGAAGCCCCAGAAAAAATGGTAACAGCTTTGCCATGACGGATGCTTTTATCAAAGCGGCGGAGGAGAAGGGGCATACAGTTACCAGGTTTGATGCCGCCATGAAAAAAGTAGGCGGCTGCCATGCCTGCGAAACCTGCTATTCCACAGGGAAGGCCTGTACCTTTGATGATGACTTCAATACGATAGTGCCGGAGATCTTGGAGGCGGATGCCATTGTGTTTACGATGCCGGTCTACTGGTATTCCATCCCGGCGCAGATCAAGGGCGTCATTGACCGGATATTTTCTCTTGTCGTAGGCGGAAAAGATATTGCAGGCAAGGAATGCGCGCTGATCACCTGCTGTGAGGAG
>CATJPU010000198.1 GCA_949742505.1 uncultured Lachnospiraceae bacterium
CGCTTTCGCGCTTCCATGTGTCTTCACCACCAGACCTCTCAGTCCCAAAAGCGGCGCTCCTCCATACTCTGTAGCATCAAATTGTTTTACGGTCTCTTTCAAAGCAGGCTTTACAAGAAGCGCTCCCAGCCTGCTCTTAAGAGTTGACATCATCCCCTCCTTAATCTTCCCAATCAGTACGGCTCCCAGGCCTTCGTAAAGCTTCAGAATAATATTGCCCGCAAAAGCTTCTGATACGATGACGTCCGCCTTGCCATAAGGGATATCTCTCGCCTCAATGCTCCCGATAAAATGAATATCCGAAACCTCTTTCAGCAGTGGAAATGTCTCCTTCACAAGCGCATTGCCTTTCTCTTCTTCCGCACCGATATTCACAATTGCAACCTTAGGCTTGTTAATGCCTATTACATGTTCCATATAAATAGAACCCATCCTGGCAAACTGAACCAGATGGGACGGCCTCGCATCCACGTTGGCCCCGCAGTCAATTAACAGCGATACTCCCTGAGCCGTTGGAATCAGCGGCGCAAGGGGCGGTCTCTCGACTCCCCTGATTCGCCCTACCAGCGTCTGTCCCCCTACCAGTATCGCGCCGGAACTTCCCGCTGAAACAAAAGCGTCCGCTTCCCCATTCTTGACAAGCTTCATACCTACTACGATAGACGAATCCTTCTTACGTCTAATAGCGTTCACCGGCGGTTCCGCAGTCTCAATCACCTCTGAGGCGTTCACAATCTGAATACGTTCCTTATCATAAGTGTACTTCCCAAGTTCACTGTTAATACTCTCTTCTCTTCCAACAAGGATTACCTTCACACGCCGTTCCCTGTTAATCGCATCTACCGCACCCTTCACCATCTCTGCGGGAGCATAATCTCCTCCCATGGCGTCAAGTACCACTCGTGTAATCTCTGACATTCTGTTTCCTCCCATATCTTATGGATAATTCTACTAGACATCGCATGAAAAATCAATGCTTTTCCAAAAAAAGAAACGTCACACCATTTCATTACATAATTTAGACATTCTGTAACAACGAGGTTGTTCTTTTGCGATGAAACTGGTATGATAAAATACGCAAAAGAAAGCAGGTGAAACAATGATTAAATTCGCAATCTGCGATGACGAGCCGATTATGGTGCAGGAGATTTCAAACCAGCTTTCACAATACATGGATGGGCAAAAGATTACTTCCTATTCTGTCACCAGTTTTTCAAATGGCTGCGCCCTTTTAGAAAGCGACTGCAATTTTGATATCGTTTTTTTGGATATTCAAATGGACAATTTAAATGGAATAGAAACTGCCAAAATGCTGCGGCAGCAAAAAGATCACAGCCTGCTGATTTTTGTGACTGTCTTGAAAGAATATGTGTTCCATGCGTTTGAAGTGGAGGCTTACGATTATTTGCTCAAACCTCTGGACAGCAATCATTTCAAGCGGACTATGGACAGGGCTGTCAGCACTTTAGCGCAGAGGACAGATAAAAGTATTGTCATTCAGCGGGGTAATTCCTGCGATGTTGTTCCTCTGGCGCAAATCGTGTATTGTGAGGTACAGGGCCGGAAAGTTTATGTTCATCAAAGCGATGGTAAAATTATCGACTACTACGACAATCTGGACAATTTTGAACGTCAGATGGACAGGCGCTTTTTCAGATGCCATAGAAGCTATCTTGTTAATCTTGATTATGTTAGAGGGTGTGATACCGGGCTGGTTACGTTGTCACAGGGCGCTCAAATACCTGTTTCCAGACTGCGTGAACGGGATTTGATACAGGCTCTCTTACGCTACATGAAAGAGCGGAATCGCTGATATGGATTATTTTAACATCGGGCTTAATATTTTCTGCCTGATAGCCCAGGGCATGATGCACGTTTACTTTTGTACCAGCCTTACCGGGAAGAAACAGAAGGCTTATTATTTTGCCATATACATTTTCATTTTCTTCATTTTGGACTGGCTTGCCAATATGTTTTCTTTCCCGCTGGTTATAGGTATTGGGACAGAACTGCTTATGTTGTATGGGCTAAACCGTTTTATTCTGGGTAATCGTCCCTCTGCGTCCTGGGCTGCGGCAGTCCTTGCCGGTTACATCTCTCAGTTTTCCTTTGGGCTTATCAGCCCGGTGGAGGCGGTGATATCTCCCTATGTGACGACCCCCCTGCTTTTGTACTCAATGGTTATAGCGTCAACTGCGGCTTCTCTGTCCATAAGTGCTGTCTGCTATACAATCGTTGTAAAATCCATATCCCCGGAAGAAATTGGTCGCATGACAAATATGGGCTGCTTACTGCTGCCTGTGTTGTTCTTCTTCACCGCAGAATTATATATCAGGCAGCCATATACACAGATTTATTATGATGCGTTGTCTCCTGCCCTTCTATTTGAAAATACTACGCTGCTGTTTTTGCAAGCCCTGGGGCTGGGAGCTTTACTCTGCACCCTGTATGCTTACCGTCACCTATGCCGCAGTATACAGACCAGAACAGAAATGCAGTCTTTGTCTCAGGCAGTCCAGGCACAGAAAATATATATTGCCGAGGCACAGACGCGCTATGAGCAGACAAAAGCATTCCGCCACGATATTAAAAATCATCTTTCTGTATTGAGCGCCCTGCTTAACAATAACAAACCAGAAGAGAGCAAAGCCTATCTGCAAAAGCTGGAAACAGTCTCAACCACATTGTCATTTCCTTATCAGACAGGTAATCCAGTGGTGGATATTTTGCTGGGAGAGAAGTTAAAGATGGCAGAAGCAGATGGAATTGCGGCCGAGGTTTCATTACTCCTTCCAAATCCCTGCGGAATAGATGATTTTGATTTGTGCGTAATTTTTGCCAATGCTTTGGATAACGCGATTTGTGCGTGTCAGTCCATTGAGGAAGCAGGGTCAATCCGCATCAGCGGAGAGCGGCAGGGAGACTTCTATATGCTGGCGTTTGAAAATACCTGTTCCAATCATCCGCTGCCCCCGGCGGGAACCGGTCTTTCCAATATCAAAGCGGTAACAGAGAAATATCACGGCGCGATGCTGACAGAAAAATTGGAACGGCGGTTCTCTTTGAACGTGTTGTTGAACATTTCATTACACCCAGAGAGCATTACAATACAAAATCCTTGAAATTCTTTTTTAGCGGGGTAAACTGATGATAGCAGCATCAGCTGCCTATCACTATGAATTGGAGGAATATATTATGCAACCTATTTCTGGAATAAGTTCTGGCGCGGCGCAGCCGTCTGTGCCGACTGCCGGTGTGGATGAACTGAAAAAAGTCCGGCGGCCCGAAGATGAAACCTTGGAGCGCCGCCAAAAACCTGTAATGGATGAATATGTTCCGGAGGAAAAACCGGAACCGTCAGGGCGTTACTGGCTGGGTAAGGACGAGGACGGCAAGCCCAAAATCTATTTCAATGACCCGGAGCGAACGGAGGATGCCTCGGATGCTCCCGATGCCTCTGAGCGGAACAAGGGTGCAGAAGGCCCGGAAAAAAGCGGCTCTGACAAAAAGGCGAAAAGCTGCACCTGCAATACCGATAAGGTTGACCGCGAGATCGAAAAACTAAAAAAACAGAAACGAGAGTTGGAACAGCAAATCAACAGAGAAACAGATGAAACCAAAGCCGAGAATTTGAAGGCAAAATTGGCACAGGTAGAAAGAGAATTGAGCCAAAAAGACAACGACACATACAGGCGTCAGCACGCTACATATACATTCTCCTAATGTCTGCCGCAAGACGGCAAGAGAAAAAGCCAGAGCAGGCGGCGTGCGAAATGTAAACACTGTAAAACTAAGAAAGACCTGAAATCTTCAATTTTGTAAGATTTCAGGTCTGCTTTGCAATTAATCCATCGCGATGATTTCTTTTTTGTTGTAAATACAAAACCCGAATACCCATCTACCCCATAATCATCTTTAATCCCCAGTATATCCTGATATTCCTTCTGCAATACCAGGTATTCAGCCAATTCCTCCGTAAATGGTATCACTCGAATCCCTTTTTTGGTTTTAGGCTGCTTCGCATAAAAACATATCCTATCGCCAACCTTTTTATATATCAGTTGATGATTAATGCTCACTTCCATCTTATCTAAATCAATGTCTTTCCACGTTAAACCAATTGTCTCACCACACCTGCATGCTGTCAAGAGCATAAATTTTAACATGGGCAGATAAATATTGTATGTCTTCCTTTCCACATTACTTTAAACTGCCCTATTTTGCCCAGTTTAAGCGACTTTTTCGCTTGTGTGTCTTGCCATTAAGAAATCCACATTTTTAGCAAAATGAGGCAAAATTATACAAGTGACAGCCATGTATAGTAGTAAAAACGTAGTAGACATCGAGCGCTTTTACTACTCTAATATTTTAGCACAGATGAGGTGTTTTTGGAAGAAGTGTGAAATACTTACCATTGCGGAGCGCAACAATAACGTAGCTCTCATTTTTCCTGGCATTGCTTGTGTATGATCCATCTTAAACCGTTATGCAGCGAGAGGTTCAATACACATTTATTTGAACAAAAATCTTATTAGATTAGGATTATAAATTGAAAATTTTCCCTGTCTATGTTAGCATAAAATTCAGAAACAACTACTTATTCCAAATACAGGAGGTCCTCACTATGAGCATGAACCATACCCCGTCCGGGGAACGCATACACATCGGTATTTTCGGCAGACGGAACGCTGGTAAATCCAGCATTATCAATGCCCTGACCGGACAGAACCTCGCGATTGTCTCCGATGTACAGGGTACCACCACCGATCCGGTCTTAAAGGCTATGGAACTGCTTCCCCTCGGCCCGGTCGTCATGATAGACACCCCGGGACTGGATGATGAAGGCGAACTTGGCGCGCTCCGCATCCGAAAAGCCTATCAGATGCTGAACAAATCTGATATAGCACTTCTTGTCATAGACGGAAGCGTCGGCATTACCAGCGAAGACCGGCGGATTTTAGAGCGTATTCAGAAGAAGAAGATTCCCTTTGCAGTCATTTTCAACAAATCCGACCTGGCGCATGACAGTAAGCATAATATCGAAGAATCCCTTGCCGGCTGCCGGGTTGATAAAAAACACAGCATATGGGTAAGCGCTGAAACACAAACCAACATCCACGAATTAAAAGACTTAATCGCTTCCCTGATTCCCGCTGAAGATATCACCCACCGGATTGTAGGCGATTTGATTCAGCCTTCAGACTTTGTCATTCTGGTAGTCCCTATTGACAAAGCCGCGCCGAAGGGACGGCTGATTCTGCCCCAGCAGCAGACCATCCGGGACATTTTAGAATCAGACGCCGCATCAATCGTAGTAAAAGAAACTTACCTAAAAGAGACGCTGGAATCCTTAGGCAAAAAGCCCGCTCTGGTCATTACAGACAGCCAGGCATTTCATAAGGTCGCCGCAGATACTCCGGAAGATATTCCAATGACTTCCTTCTCCATTCTATTTGCAAGGTATAAGGGGAATTTGAGAACTCTGGTGGACGGCGCCCACACTCTCGACAAATTGCAGGACGGCGACAGGGTATTAATCTCCGAGGGCTGCACCCACCACCGCCAGTGCGACGATATCGGTACGGTAAAACTTCCCCGCTGGCTGAAAGAACATACCGGGAAAAATTTAGATTTCCAATTTACCAGCGGAACAGAATTTCCATCAGAATTAGGCGATTATAAGTTGATTATCCACTGCGGCGGCTGTACTTTAAATGAACGGGAAATGAAATACAGGCTGAAATGCGCAGAAGATGCGCGGATTCCGATTACCAATTACGGAACTGCCATTGCATATATGAATGGTATTTTAGAGAGAAGTATTGCTATTTTCCCGGAAATAAGATTTTGAATACTATATTGTATGCCTTTTCGGACAAAGCCTGCCAGTCCGAAAGGCATACCATAGTATGTATTTGCTATAGAGACTCCTTTTCTCTTTAAGAAAAGTCCAATTACATCCATAACACTCTCATATATTTTCTTTGTAACTTGAAATCCTCTAAGCCAAATTAAGCCGTAATGCAACTGCAATTCTGTTCTTGGCAGAATCATGAACACAAAATCTTTTCCATTTAAAGTAATTAGAGCACGCTTTTTTCGTCCCATGAGCAGTAGCATTTGCCGGTTATAGTTCATACAAAAAGGAGATTTCCCTATAGCATCGGTAATCTCCTTTTTATTCTTATTGACTCAAACTTCGCACATATATTTTAGCTATGTACCCTGAAAATTCATTACCTGGCAGTAATTCACTTGTCAAATTTCCTTCGGGCAAACCGCCTCCTCGTAATTGATACAGGCATAAACAGCCCTGAGATTCTGCGCCGTCATCCACCAAAAGGGATACTTGATAATACTGGGCGTATTAAGTCCTACTCCAAGCTCCAGAAATGCAATCTTTCCATCCTGATTTCTATGAAGAAATTCCATATAATGACCGGAAGCACGATGCCACCCCTCATCCTCTACAAAAGTATCGTCCGCCCGAAGGTTCATACTCATCGGCTCCCGCACCGATTAACACAGCTTCCACATCTTCTAACGCTTCACGAAGCTCCAAGCAGCCTTCTGTAGATTTCCCTGTCCAAATCCTGGAACACATTGAATACCACCTTCTTTATGCAGGAACTGTAGCAGATCCTTAAATCTTCACAGTCTTTCTCTGTCAGCGGACCGGTAATCACCGGCCCCACCGTATGCAATATAACGGCAGGGAAGATTATAATCACCGGATTCACATTCGTACTACCGGCTAAAAAATCGCTGGTTATCTTATAGCTGCCCTGAAAAGTATCTATACAAGCAAAGATATGAAACGCCAGCGTAAATCTGCTGGAAATCTGCATGAAAAGCACCTGCCCTTTTCTATATTTCCTTCTGCTGCGGTTCGCCTTTCCCAGTGCGAATCACCAGCCCCAATTCCTCAAGCTGCTCTCCTGCCACGCCGGTTGGAGCCTCCGTCATCAAATCCGAAGCATCCTTCACCTTCGGGAATGCCATCACATCCCGGATACTGCCTTCTTTCGCCATCAGCATCACCAGACGATCCAGCCCATAAGCCAGCCCTGCGTGAGGCGGCACTCCGTATTTGAACGCGGTCAGCAGGAATCCGAACTGTTCTTTTGCCTGTTCTTCTGTAAATCCCAGCACCTCAAACATCTTGCTCTGAATCTCTGGGTTGAAGATACGCACGCTGCCGCCGCCGATTTCATTGCCATTTAACACAATATCATAGGCCTTCGCCCGCACCCGTCCCGGATCGCTGTCGATGTACTGAAGATCCTCCTCCATCGGCATGGTAAATGGATGATGCATTGCCGTATAACGGTTCTGCTCGTCGTTCCACTCCAGAAGCGGAAATTCTGTCACCCACAAAAACTTATATTCATTCTTATCCAGAAGCTCCATCTGAGCCGCCAGCTCCAGACGCAGCGCGCCGAGAACCGCCCAGACAACCTTATTCTTATCTGCCGCAAACAGCAGTAAATCGCCGTTCTCTCCGCCCATAGCATCGATCAGCGCCTTCATCTGCTCCTCTGTCATGAACTTCGCAAAGGAAGACTTCACCGTACCGTCCTCCTGGATCGCAATATAGGCAAGGCCTTTTGCGCCGTAATCCTTTGCAAATGCCGCCAGCTTATCAAGCTTCTTTCTCGCCATGCCGCCCTGTCCCTTGGCATTGATCCCCCGGACAGAGCCGCCGTTGTCGATGGCTCCTTTGAATACCGCAAACCCACAGTCCTTCACTATCTCTGTCACATCCGTAAGCTCCATGCCAAAGCGGGTATCCGGCTTATCAGAACCGTAGCGGTCCATCGCCTCCTGCCAGGTCATTCTCGGAATCGGAAGGGGTACCTCCAC
>CATJPU010000199.1 GCA_949742505.1 uncultured Lachnospiraceae bacterium
CAGAAGCATGTATGCAGCATTTTATAATCAATACTAAATTGTACGAAGAATCGGAGGAAGAATTATGTCAGCAGATACTTTAGAAAATACAACTGTTCAGGAAGGTTTGGAAGGGGACGCTCCTGTTTCCACAGAACGTTTCCTTACCTTCAGCTCTAATGGACTGAATATCGGAGTTAGCACGAACTATGTAATTGAGATTATAACGAATCATTCGATTACCATGCTTCCGCTCGCCCCGGACTACGTGAAAGGCATCATCAATCTGCGCGGACAGATAATCCCTATCATTGATATCCGTCTGCGTATGGGTAAGCCTTCTATTGACTATACAAGCTCAACCTGTATTATTGTTCTGAATATCAACTCTGTTCAGATTGGTATTATTGTAGATGCGGTACAACAGGTTATGGACATTGATCAGAGCCAGATTTCTCCTGTTCCGGTTGAGAACCAGCAGGAACTTATTAGCGGGATGGTATCATCTGGCGATCGCTCTGTAATCCTCTTCCTGGACTGTGAGCAGCTTGTACAGACATATTAATCACGAAGGAGTCCTATATTACAATGTTAACAATTAATGACAAAGATTTTGAACGTTTATACAAATTTATACATCAGAATTATGGAATTGACTTATCCAAGAAGCGTCAGCTTATCGTCGGACGTCTTTCCAACACAATTCTCTCTATGGGATTTGGCTCATTTCAGGAATACGTAGATCACCTGATTAAGAATAGAAAGCCGGAAGATTTGGAGCTGATGTTGAATAAACTCACTACAAATTACACGTTTTTTATGCGTGAGGGGGCGCACTTTGAATATTTTACGAATACGATTCTTCCATGGCTTGTAGAGACAAAGAAAGATAAAGTACTTAGTATTTGGAGCGCCGGCTGTTCTTCGGGAGAAGAACCTTATACGATTTCTATGCTTCTAAAGGAATTTTTCGGAGCAAAGGCGGGTATGTGGGACACAAGGGTACTTGCGACCGACATTTCGCAGAATGCTCTTCATGCTGCAACCAATGCGGTTTATGATGAAGATTCTCTGAAAGAATTATCGCCTGCATGGAAGAAGAAGTATTTTACTCCGGCAGGGGAACCTGGAACTTATACGGTAACGCCGGAGATTAAGTCTAACGTTATATTCCGAACCTTTAACCTTATGGACCCAATCAAATTCCGGTTAAAGTTTGATGTTATTTTCTGTAGAAACGTTATGATTTATTTTGATCAGGCTACAAAGGAAGCCTTAGTCAACCGGTTTTATAATGCAACCAATCCAGGAGGGTATCTTCTGATTGGCCACTCGGAGAATTTAAGTAAGACGGCAACTCCTTACCAATACCTGATGCCTGCAACTTACCGAAAAGTTTAAACATAAGCTGCCTCTGAAATAACCGTTTTTCAGAAGCGGCTTTTCCGAGTTATAGTATGAAAGGAGTAACCTAATGGCTACAAATATTAAAGTACTTGTTGTCGATGACTCTTCTCTTTTTCGACAAATGATTATGGATCACTTAGCGGCCCAGCCTGGTATTGAAGTTGCAGGCTATGCTATCAATGCATATGATGCCAGGAGAAAGATTCCTTTGTTAAAACCAGACGTACTTACTCTGGATGTAGAGATGCCGGGACTGAATGGAATTGAATTTTTAAAACAATTACTTCCCACGAATCCTATACCTGTCGTCCTTGTATCGTCTCTGAATATCAGTGTATTTGATGCACTGAGCGCAGGCGCTGTTGATTTTGTACGCAAGCCTGATATGAGCGCTTCTAATTCAAAGAGTACATTTTTTGCTTCTCTTGTACCAAAGGTCAGAGCCGCTTCTATGGCGAAGGTAAGGCCTGCCAGACAACCGTTAGGAACTGCTCCGGCTGGAAATGTTTCAGGACATATGCAGTCTCAGTCTCAGGTTTCTGCAAAGCCTATGCCATTTCCGCCTCTTTCGCGGAATGTTCTTGACTCTACGATTATCGGATTAGGAGCTTCTACTGGCGGAACCGAGGCGACGCTTGCCGTTCTGCAGAAATTGCCCGCTAATATTCCGGGTATTGTGATTACCCAGCATATGCCGGAAGGTTTTACCGCTATGTATGCGCAGCGTCTGAATCGTATCTGCAGCATGGAGGTCAGAGAGGCTAAGAATGGTGACGTTATACATCCTGGACTCGCCCTGATTGCACCGGGCGGCAAACAGATGGAAGTTGTACGTTCCGGACGCAATTATATGGTACAATGTCATCCTGGCGCGAAGGTAAGCGGACACTGTCCGTCTGTGGATGTACTTTTCAATTCCATAGCCAAGAATGTAGCTATTAATAAGGTGGGTATTATCATGACCGGTATGGGACGGGACGGAGCGGACGGACTTCTGAAGATGCGCCAGAGCGGCGCTTTTACCATCGGACAGGATAAGGAATCCTGTGTCGTATATGGTATGCCGATGGTCGCTTATAATATTGGAGCAGTTTGTACTCAGGCTTCCTGTGATAATATACCGTCAGTACTATTGAATCATTTAAAAAAATAGTAAGTATGCTTTACTATCGTAGAAAAAGAATCCTGTTAAGCGGGATTCTTTTTTACATTTTTTGTTATGATTCCGAAAGTTATGCCGATAATTATAGTATAACAGGTAAAAGTAAGCTTATATAATTATTTAATTTATTCATTAATATGGCTTACAATAAGTGAAAGCAAGGAGTCCAGTATGAAGATAACTACTAATAACATGATTAAAAATTATCCTGATTTACGTATTCATACAAAAGAAAATTCAACTCCTCCTGCAGTTACAAATGAAGGACACAGTTTTGACGCCATAATCATCAAGTCGAATCCAAGACAGATAGAGGAACATACTTTTGCGAAGTCTGTTTCCCGTCAGTTATCCTCAGAAGTGAATGCAACTGCATCCGCTGAGAAGATTGAGCGGCTGCAAAATCAAATTTCGGAGCATACCTATCAGGTCGACGCCTATGCGATTGCATCCAGAATGCTGTTAATATAGGAGGACGCAGAAAGTATGGGTGAATTTTCAAATTATATAAAGATTATAGAAGAATTCATTGATTTTTTTGATAGTCTGATACCGATAGAGCAGGAGAAGTTAGATGCTGCCGTTAAGAACAGAGTATCCTTTGTGGAAGAATGTATGCACAAAGAGCAGGCCGCAGTTCTGCGTCTCCGAGGATTGGAGCAGAAAAGGGAAAAGGAACAGGAAAGTCTTGGCATGAAGGACTATACATTCCGTCAGATTTTAGAGAAGGTTCCGGAAGATATCTATTCTGTTCTCAAGCCATTATTTGATCGGATGTCAGAACAGGTTACCCAGTTTCAATCAATCAGCGACAGTGCAAAGGACATGATTGAAGTTAATCTTCATCTAATTCAAGCTTCCCTTGCCGAGAAGACTCCCGGCAGGGAGACTTATTCTGCGTCAGGCAAAAAAAGTGATAGTGATCAGCCGAACCACTTTACAAGCCGTTCAGTTTAATTAATCAGGAGGAAATAGATATGATACGTTCTACATTTGCCGGTTTTACTACCGCACAGCTTGCAATGGCTACCAGCCAGCGTGCGCTTGATGTTACCGGTCAGAATATTGCGAATATTAATACGCCGGGTTACACCAGACAACGTCTGGATATCGCCAGCCTGAATACGCAAAAAGGTGATTTTTATAATTCTAATTCTACAATCAAGGTTGGTTACGGAGTGGAGATGACAGGTGTTTCCCAGCTTCGTGATCCATTTCTTGATGCTCAGTATCGTTCTCAGATTAGTAAATTGGGAACTACCGACGCACATGCGGCAGGGTATGAACAGCTTGCAACCATATTTGATGAAGCAACCATGGACGGTGTAAGGGCTGCGTTTATTTCACTTTCCAGTTCTATGAGTACTCTTTCTACACAGGCAGGCAACAAGGAACATGACACAGCAGTTCGTTCTAACATGCAGGTTCTTCTGAATCTTTTCCGGGAGAATTCCATTCGTCTTCAGGATATCAGGGAAGACATGCAGGTAGGGTTCGAGTCTACTGATATCAAAGATTTGAACGGGATTTTGGAGAATATTGCCCAGCTGAATACCAGCATCAAGAACAGTCAGATACTTGGTAATCCTGCTCTTGAGCTTCAGGATCAGAGAAACTCTCTGTTGGATGAACTTGGAAGTTATCTTCCGATTACGGCTAAGTATACCGAGCAAACTATTGGACCAGGTCAGACTGTTGAAATCCTGAATGTTAACTTTACAGATGGAGAAGGTCAGGTACATACGCTGGTTTCCGACGGGCGTTTTGGGTTCTTTGATACAGATGTTAATAGTCAGCCGGTTTCACTGACGCTCACGACAGCTAACAGTATAACCAAAGTGATTGCCGGTAATGTGAAGGATAGTAACGGCAATGACCAGTATATCGATTTGTTAGGTTCCGGTACTATTAAAGGAACTCTGGATTTCCTGAACAAATCCGGTGATTTTGACGGCAGTGACTTTAAAGGTCTTGGCTATTATGAGAAGGCTCTGAATTCTCTGGTAAAGAAATTTGCTGAGGAATTTAATAACGCTAATAAGGCTGTTGTTACAAAACATCCTGACGGTACGGCAATTGAAGGTGAATTAATTCTGGACGCAGACGGTAAGCCCCAGCTTGACCCGGCGGACAGCAACAAATATCAAGTCAATGCTGCCAATCCACTTCAAACAGTATATGTGGACCGTCCGCTGTTTGAGAAGAGAGATCCTACCAGAGATTTTGCTGCCGATAATATCAAGATTGCGGAAGGCTGGCTCAATGGTGATTACGGCATTACTATTTCCAATAAAACCATTAACGGCGCGACTGGTTCGACTGCTGATGAAAATATTATGAATATGGTTAAGCTGCTGGATAAGAGTCTTGATTTCGAATCAAACGGTATTAAGTTCTATACCGGAAGTTTTCATGACTGTTTCGCGAATATTGAAAATACACTGGGAATTGACGCTAAGTCAGCCAACACTCTTCTGGAGAATCAGATTTCTGTATTAAATCAGACGTCAAATTCCAGAGACGGCGTTTCCGGAGTACAGCTTGATGAAGAGGGTATGAATCTGCTTCATTATAACCAGTCTTATAACGCGGCGGCAAGATTGATGACAACTCTTGATGAAGCACTTGATAAATTGATTAACGGAACCGGCGTAGTCGGAAGATAACAGGAGGTCTGATATGAGAATTACAACAAATGCAATTTTAAGAAATTATAAATCCAATCTTGGCACGTCCCTAAAGAATCTGGATACTGCAAGAACCAGGGTTATGACACAGAGAAAATATAACTCTACGGCGGAAGATCCGTCCAGCGCTCTGCGGGCGGCTGTCTTAGAACGCAAGTATATGAAGAATGAGGATTATCTGAATCTGGTAAAGGATGTTCAGTCCTTTCAGGATGCTCAGGAAGACGCGGCCATGCAGATTGAAACTCTTGCTAAGACGCTCAGCAAGAAGTATGGTCTGGAAGCGCTCAACGGTACAAACGGTTCTTTAGAGACCAGAGAGACCTATGCCGATGCATGGCGCGGAGCGCAGGAAAGTCTCCTTCTGAGTCTGAATGCCAGCTATGAAGGCAAGTATGTATTTGCTGGAAGCGATGGAAAGGAAGCTCCTTTTAAACTTCAGGATGAACCTGTAGATCCAAATGATCCAACGAAAGGTACGAAGCAGGTATTAAGATACCGCGGCGTTGATGTTACAGATGGCGATCCAAAAGTCTTAGAAGAACTGTCTAAGGATACGCTCTTTGTTGATTTGGGTTTCGGTCTTAATGTAAATGCTACAAACGGTGATTCGAATAACGTGGAGATTGACGCATCCAGCGCTTTTAATACCAGTCTTCCAGGCATCAATCTTGCAGGATTTGGAGTTGATGCGGAAACCGGTTTGACAAAGAACATGGTTCTTCTTTGCGGCGAGATTGCAGATGTTTTAGAAGCAAAAGATTTCGACAGAGATAAGTATACAGAACTGTTGAAGCAGTTTGACATCGGTCGCAATAATGTACTTGAGAAAGTAACAATTCTTGGTACGCAGACAGAGTTTTTAACAACAACCAAAGACAGACTGGAGACGGGCAGTATCAGTCTGTCCACTCAGATTGACAACGTTGTTAATATTGATATGGCTGAAGCTATTATGAATTTTTCATGGGCCCAATATGCATATAACGCTGCATTGAAGGTTGGCAATAATATTCTGACGCCTTCTTTTATTGATTTTATGCAGTAAGATATTTAATAAAAAAGAAAGGAGGTTAACCATTTATGAATCAACTTATTAAAATTACAACAGTTCCGATTCAATATGAATTGAAGATTAATAACGCCCGTTTTGAACGCAGAAACGCTCAGGCCGAACTTGAAATCAGCCGGAACAAAGGCGGATTATCTATAAAAAGCCGTCCTGTTAAATTGAATCTGGATTCTTCAGCAGCAAGGAGTTC
The DNA here is from genome assembly GCA_949742505.1 of uncultured Lachnospiraceae bacterium. Classification (GTDB taxonomy): domain Bacteria; phylum Bacillota; class Clostridia; order Lachnospirales; family Lachnospiraceae; genus Claveliimonas. Next base: position 6,498 of record CATJPU010000199.1, read on the forward strand.
TGTTAGTCCAACTCCTACCCAGTCTGTTTCACAGGCTGCACAGAAGGGAATTGAAGCTGCCTATAGCGCTACTGCACAATTAGCTCAGGAAGGACAGCTCTTACTTAAGGCAGATATCGGTGAAGACGTTATCGGACAAATTATGCAGCAGCGTACTGCCGCGCCTACGGGAGAATTTCAAATGGGATTTACCCCGTCTGCTCCTGTAGATATCAATTATCAGGCGCCGGATCTGACTATCAACTACGAGATGGATAAATTAAATTTCGATTTGAAAATCTTAAATGGGAATTATGAGTTTATTCCTGGTGATATAGAGATGTCGATTACACAGCAGCCTGATGTTTTAATTGAATATGTAGGTGGACCGATTTACGTACCGCCAAGCGCAGATCCAAACTATGTTGATGTAAGGGCTTAAAAGAAAGCCCTTACTTTTTATTACGAAGTATCCGGCAAAACGCGCCAGTAACACGTTTTGCCGGATTCTCAGGAGGTATAATATATTGAATATCAATGCAAAATACTTTGGTGAAGTATCATATGAAAAGCAAGATACTATACAGATTATTAATGGATTATTTGGTTTTGAGTCCTATACCGACTATCTTCCTCTGTCTTTTCATGATGAAAACGACTTTATGATTTCTCTGCAAAGTCTGGAAGATGAGACGCTTTCCTTTATCCTTATGAATCCATTTATGATATATCCTGATTACAATCCAAAGCTTTCAGAGCAGGATTTAAAGGAGTTGGAAGCCGAGTCACCGGACGATATTTCTTTTTACGTTATCAGCGTTATCAGAGAGCCTTCTAATCAGTCAACAGTGAATTTGAGAGCCCCTTTGGCCGTAAATGCATTGAATCGAAAAGCAAAACAGATTATGTTAGAACAACCGGAATACACGTTCCGTCACATTCTCGGTAATATGGTTCAGAAGGAGGGAGACTCATGCTAATATTACAGCGTAAAAAAGGTGAAGCTCTTTCAATTAATGATAATATTACCATAACTATTATGGATACTGGCGCAGACTGGGTAAAATTAGCAATTGACGCTCCCAAGGAAATACCAGTTTTTCGCTCCGAATTAAAGGAAGCTGCCGATGAAAATAAAAAGGCGTCTGCAGAAGTGCCGCAGAGCCTCTTGAATGAGATTTTAAAAAAGAAATAACATATATAAAAGCTGTTGCAGATTGCCTTAATTATAAATTCAGACAATCACAACAGCTTCTATTATTAATGTACACGTACCTTACTGGCGCAATTCAATTCTATCGTCTGTGAAAATACTTCATTCATCTACGCCATACAATCTATGACGGCAGCCACCGGCGCCGCTACAACCGTTACGCTGACCGCTTCAGATGCGCCGCCTGCCACTGCGTCTGCCGTTGCTCCTGTTCCGCCTGCTACGGGAGCTAAGGACTCCGCATACTGTTCTGCAATCTGTCTGAAACGTTCATCATCCAAGGACGGCTTCGGCATTACATCATCAAGATGTGATGTCTGACAGTGCTCCTGTCCTTTCCTTGCAATTTTCTTGCGGCGAAGCTCTTCTGCAAGTTGTCTGGCAAGCTTTTCTTTCATCTTCTTCTCGGCAGATTTCTTCAGAAGAGCCAGATTTTCCTCCTTATGAAGTCTTGAGATCTTAATATTTCCGCTCTGAATCACTGATTTAATCTTCCGTACAATTGCCGCAGCTTCTACAGGGTCCTTTACTTTCGCTTTCACCGTCTGAATCTCACCATATTTGGCTGCAATTAATCCCCTGACCGCCGGAACATTCTTAGCGCTTGCAAGACGCATCATATTATTGCTGCGGGAAAAATTGTAATTAGACGAGGAATTCTTTTTCTTATCATACTTGGAATAAAAATTCGTTGATTCCCTATCTCTCCAGTAGGTCGGATATATCTTATCCTTATCCCGGTCCTTTGTTGCTGTCCACATGGAGACTTTGCCATCTTCATCAATTACCAGTCCCATGCTTACCAGCTCTTTATCCTTCAAAAAGGCTCCTGTCTGGGCTGCATTCTGATAACTGTTCAAATGACGCAGAATGTTCTCCACATGATTTCTAACATCTTCATCTGTACTCATCTTTTCTAACAGTTCCGATGAAATTGCCACATTGTTGTTACCCTTCATGGTAGAACCATACTGCCCAATCTGACTATTATTATCAAAAGAAATAAAGTTGAAATTAATGTGTTTGTAATTTTCCTTAAGGTAATTCATCATCCAGGCTGCGCCGGATTTGTTTGACGCATTATCGTTCTTAACTTCTTCCAGGAAATCTGTCTGAGACAATCCTGCGGGTGCGGAACTTAAGGTATTCAGATAAGTCTTTTCACTTTTCACCTGCATAGAAATCCCTCTTTTCCATTTCTAGTGCAATGAATAATAAATAATTGGAAAATGATTCTGCGTGATATAGCCAGATACTTATTATTCGCTGCACTAGTATAATAACTTTTATTAACCGCATTATACTGATTTATAATAATATCGACGGAATTACCATGGTTCATAAGCATTGCTTTGTTATTCTCTAACAATTTTTAGTAGTTTCTATTCACATATGTTCCAATATGACCTGCTGAATCTGTTTCTGGACCTTATCCGCTATCTCTTTTGTCTTCATATCCTTATATTCATCATATAATAAGGGTGGAAGAAAGTGGACCTGAACGGTTACAGGGTTTATTGTATTCGTATCGAAGGGTTTAAAGGAATTAATTAATGCTACCGGCACAATGGGGCATTCTGCTTTTGTAGCCGCCTTGAAACTGCCTGCCTTAAAGCTTTGTACTTGATTGCCTTCCTTTGAGCGGGTTCCTTCCGGAAATATCACATAATTTCTTCCTTTTTTTACCTCATTGGTCACATCCATAATAATCTTCATGGATTGTCTGATATCATCTCTGTCCATTAGATATCCCTTCATGCAGGCAATAACCTGCTTCAGAAACTGAATATCTTTAATTTCTTTTTTGGCTACGACAGAAAATGGAATGGGACACGCCTCTACAATTGCCAGTACGTCGTAAAGGCCCTGATGATTGGGAAAGAACATAAAACCGCTCTTATCAGGAAGATTCTCCCGTCCATGAACTTCAATCGTTACATTCCCTCCTTTATTAGCCCTGAGTACAATAAATCTCAACATTTTATAATGCTGTTCTTCCGTATACTTATCCACATGTGATGCATAATAACATAATTTACACCACATAAATGGTACGAGAAAAATATTTCTGAATACCATAAGAAGGATTCTTTTCATAATGTTTCTTACTCCTCTCTATTGAAACAGATAAATCGTTAAAGTCATATATACTACTCTTTCTGTTTGCTTATTAAAAGTGCGTCACACGTTTCTATTTTATCATGTTTTATTTTTCAATGAAACTATTATTTATAATAAAAAGATATTTGAAAATAATGTTTGTTTTCGTTGAAATTGTTGCATTACAAATAGGTATATTGTATATTATAAACATTAAAAGGGAGACGTATTTTTGTTCTTTTATATAGATGAAATAGTAAAGATGATGGAGGTACCAGTGAAGACAATAGGATTGGTAATGATTGTAAAGAATGAGGGCAGGAGTCTAAGGAAATGCCTGGCGAGAGCGAAGAAGCTTGTGGACGAAATCTATATAACGGATACGGGTTCTGTAGATGATACGATAAAAATAGCGGAGGAATTTGGCGCGCATATTTCAACATATGAGTGGAGGAACGATTTTGCAGCTGCCAGAAATTATGCATTGGAGCAGTCTGATTGTGACTGGAATCTGATTCTGGATGCGGACGAGTATTTGTTATCCGGGAAGAAGAGAGAATTGGAACGGTTTATGGAAAAAGGAGACCGCATCGGCGCTATTAGGCGGTATGACAGTTACCGGGAGGATAATGGGGAGATCAATCAGAGCTGCGCTTATCCGGTGCGGTTTGTTCCAAAAGGTACCAGATATGAGGGAAGGATTCATGAGCAGATTGTAAGCGAATTGCCGATTGTCCCCCTGCCGCTTATTTTTGACCATGACGGTTATCTTCAGGGAGGAAAGGGTGAACGGAATCTGGAGATTCTTCTCGAGGTACTGGAAGAGAATCCCAAGGATTCTTATATTCTGTATCAGGTGTCGCGTACATTGTGGCTTATGAAAGATTATGAGCAGGCGGAGGTGTATTTTGAGAAATTTTATGAAGAAACGCCGGAAACCGGGACAGGATACCGGGCAGGCGGAGTGATTTCCTACATATATAATCTGTTGGAATTGAAGAAATATGAGCAGGGATTCCGAATTATTGAGAATGAGCGGGAACACCTGGGAGGTTATGCGGATTATCATTTTGCATGCGGAACATTTTACACAAAGGCGATATTCTCTGATGTGCAGAAGTATGTAAGTCTGCTTCCCAGAATCGAAGAATCGTACCGGAGATGTCTAGAGATAGGTGAAGTTCCTGAGCATGAAGGAGTACGGGGGAATGGGTCTTACAGGGCGGCATATAATCTGGGCGTATGGTTTGAGGTAAATGGAAAGACGCAGGAGGCGTTTAGGTACTATAAGATGGCGAAAGACGGGGGATATGCTCCGGCCGGGGAGAGAATGAAGGCGCTGCGCAGGATATAATCACTTACAATTTAAGAAAAGATTCGGTTATGCGGTAGCGCCTTATTTTTCGTATAGACATCCTTCATTACTTGCATAGACTGGATTGTCCGGATGGACTTCAATATAAAATAATTCTGTGAGACCGTTGAATGCGCCTTCTTCGATTGTAATAATATTGGCAGGAATATAAATCTCATAAACCTGTGCGCCAAGTGAAGTAAGAGCATTAGCGGCAATGCCTGTACAGATATCAGAAGACGGAAAAGATATGACTCCGTCAATTACGATAATATCCTGACAGCCGATAATGATTCCTGATGAGTTACAGAGAAAACCATTGCAAAGAGACGTTGTATTGTCGATATCTTCTTTAGGAGAAATTTCATCTATACCGGTATCAGGTATAGATGAATTATTATCTGAATCCTCAGTAACTGTCGGCGGATTTGGAGAATCAATTGCAGGTTCATCAGTAATTGCCGGCGGATTCGGAGGGTTAACTACAGAGTCATCAGTAATTGCCGGCGGAATTGGAGGGTTAATTGCAGAATTGTCAGTAATTGCCGATGGTTTTGCAGGGTCGATCGCAGAGTCGTCGGTAATTGCCGGTGGTTTTGCAGGGTCAATCGCAGAGTCGTCGATAATTGCCGGCGGATTTGCAGGGTTGATTGCAGAGTCGTCAATATTTGTCGGCGGATTTGCAGGGTCAATCGCAGAATCGTCAGTAATTGCCGGTGGTTTTGGTGGGTTAATCACAGAGTTATCAGTAATTGCCGGCGGTTCCTGAGAGTCAATTGCAGAATCCTCGGTAATCGCTGGTGAATTAGGAGTGATAATCACTGTGTCAATCCTTGGAACCGGAGGATTCGGAGGTACGATCGTAGGATTATCGGCAATCACTGTCTGGTCAGGAGAGATAATTTCCGGTTTACTTGAATCAATTATAGGTTTTGGAGAATCAGTTGCTGATTTTTCAGTGGTAATCGCCGGGCCAAGAGAAGTAATTACAGGATCAAGATTCATCAATGAAAACTCAGGGTATAAAAATATCTGTTTATTTTCACGCACAGCCTTTTGAAGTAATCCGTCATCCATATTAACTCTTGCTGTCCGGTCTGTCTCTTCTTGAATATTTCCGAATTGACGCTGTTCTTTGGCCAGAGCACTCATTGCTTGGTAATATATGGCGTTCTGTCTGGAAAGACTGCACAGCAACGTCATAATCAGAAGGATTCCCAGAATATCAGCCAGTTTTTTGTAATCAATTATTCTGTTTATTGTGATTTCATAATTCATTTTCATATACGTATACATAAGCTTATTATAAAATTCTGATGAACAGAAATCAATGGTATAGGTCGTGACATTTTGACACCTTTTGTGTTGCAGATCATAGCTGATATGCTTTGAATTGGCATTGTACTGTTGCTGTTTACTTGGTACAATTTATTAGGAATATAGTAATGGAGGTAAGAAGAAAGTTGAGAATAACGGTTGTAGGTACTGGATATGTAGGGTTATCACTGGCTGTTTTGCTGGCGGGGAGACATTCGGTGACTGCTCTGGATGTGCTGCCAGAGAAGATAACAATGATAAATAATCGGATGTCCCCGATTCAGGATATGGGAATATCAGAATTTTTGAGAGAGAGAAGGCTGGATTTAAAGGCAACGTTAAATTCCAAAGAGGCTTATGGGAATGCAGAGTATATTATTGTCGCCGTACCGACGAATTATGACAGTCAGAGAGATTTCTTCGATACCTCTGCGGTTGAAACGGTAATAGAGGAGGCTTTATCGGTAAATTCGGAGGCTGTTATTGTTATCAAATCGACTATTCCGGTAGGTTATACGGAACATATATGCAGAAAAAAGAATACAGGCCGGATATTGTTCAGTCCGGAGTTTTTGCGGGAATCGAAGGCGCTGTATGATAATCTGTATCCTTCCAGAATTATTGTCGGATATGATGAGAAAGAGCCTGCTATGCGTCAGCATGCAGAAGCATTTGCCGGAATGCTGTGTGAATGTTCTGAAAAAAGGGATGTGCCGAAACTTATCATGGGACTTACCGAAGCGGAGGCGGTGAAATTATTTGCAAATACGTATCTGGCTCTGCGGATTAGTTATTTTAATGAGCTGGATACTTATGCGGAGATGAAAGGCCTGAATCCCAGCCAGATTATAGAAGGAGTATGCTTAGACCCACGTATTGGCAATTACTATAATAATCCCTCTTTCGGGTATGGGGGATATTGTCTGCCCAAGGATACGAAGCAGCTTCTGGCTAATTACAGGGATGTGCCGGAGAATCTGATTGGGGCGATTGTAGAATCCAACCGGACGAGAAAGGACTTTATTGCGGACCAGGTTCTGGAAAAAGTAGGTTATTATGCTTACGGTACGCAGAATATTTATCAGAGGGACGTCGAAAAACGGGTGGTGATAGGCGTATTTCGTCTGACAATGAAGGCAGGCAGCGATAATTTTAGGCAGAGTTCAGTTCAGGGAATTATGAAACGGATTAAGGCGAAGGGAGCGGAGGTTGTGATTTATGAGCCGATGCTGGAGGATGGAGCGACGTTCTTTGGGAGCAGAGTGGTGAATGATTTGGAAGAGTTTAAGGAGGGAGCAGATTGTATTATAGCGAACAGATATGATAATTGTCTGGCTGATGTAATGGATAAAGTGTATACAAGAGATATCTATAAGAGGGATTAGAGAATTATTGAATCATCAGTAGAAATAGATGTATTCAAAGGCAGAAGTTCTTATTTTATTTGTGCTGTTCTGGCACGAAAGAATAAGAATTTAAAATATAATCTGATTGATATACAGGATAATTTGGATTCTTATGATAAATTTCATAAGGTCCTTCTCATGATGAACAAACAGATACCTGCTACCTCTGAGATATGTAAGGGCGAACATTTTGATTTTGTCTTTATAGATGAGGATCATTCTTATGATGGAGTCATAACGGATTGGAATAATGTAGGTAAGACTGCCAATAAGATCATTGCTTTTCATGATATATACGCGCATGAATATGATAGTGAAAATGGGGAAATTGTCCAGGCATGGGAAGAAGTAAAAGTGTCCGCAACAAATTGCCGGCATATAATATTCTCTTAATATGGGAATCAGTGGATGGGGATAGGATGTATAGAGAGATAGTCGACATTTTACTCTATTTTTACTAAAAATGCGGATACAAACAAAGGCCTCCAAAACCTTTGAGGTATCGTGCTGATTTATGTAAGGTTGTAGATGATTGCTCAAATTGATAGTATTGCAAATGCTTTGGAACTTCGCCAAAGAGACAAGGCAGTTTTGTTGGTATTTTTAAGTAGTAAATATCATTCATTTTTATCTTGGAAACGGCGGTCAGTGTTTTGTAGATGTATTCTGTCTGTGTGTTTGAGTAAAGTTACAAGGTCTTTTTAATCCCAGAGAATTTGTGCTGTTCTAAGAAAGCAGTTGGAGAGCAGCATAAAGATTTCTTTCGTGTTAATTCCTGTAGTCCATATTTACATATATTTTACGTCTCCTTATATTTTAAGACAATCTAATCGTCAAAAACTGTTGACATTTGATAAAATTTAAGATTCTTTTTAGGATGTGTCGTGAAAAGCAGCAGATATGTTGTAGAATATTTGTCAAAGACTGGAAAAAAATGTATGATAGGTGTAAAATAAAAAGAGAGAGTATGAACAGAAGATAATTATTAGTTATCCTCTATATTTAAAAGAAAAGGATATTAGTGATGCAATATAACGAAAGAATAGGAGAAGCGACCAATCAAGCAGTTGTAAAACAAGAAATTTTATATAATATGAATAATTCTGACTTTTCTGTATTTATGATTATTGGGCCGGACGGTTCTGGGAAAAGAACCCTTACTGAAAAAATTTTAGATTCATGGTATATACAAACACGTGGAGAAGTAATTCGATTAAACGCGCCATATAAAATTCCAGCTGAAGATTATTCAGTTTTTCAAAATATTCAATTGCAAACATCCTTAGGTAAAGAAGAAATAATAAATGTGTTTTTAGAAACACTTAAAGATATTCCGCATGTAGGAAATTCATTTTCCGCAATAGTAAGCGAACTAATTAAACTTAAAAATAAAAGAAATAATGTGTGGAATGAGTTTTCATATATTGAACAACTTATCTTAACGAAAATAAAAAAATACACTGAAAATAAGCCAGCAATTTTTGTGGCCAATAATTTTGAACTTTGGGACTCAGGATCACAAAATTTACTGTATCAAATAGTACAGAAACAGTATAATTATAAGATATTTACGAAAGTGTATTTTATAATAAATACTTCAACTAAAACAACCCTATTTAACGGTCTAATTTCCAAAAAATATTATATTTACAATATAAAGAAAGAAGAATTAAACATCATTGTAAATGAAATTAATCCTAAAATTAATTTATCAGCTTCTCAAATGGAACACTTATATGTTTTAACAAATGGAAATTTGAGATTGGTTTCGAAAACACTTAAACTTTTTGATTTGCAGTTTGCAGAAAAAAAGGAATCTCTTTATGATATCATTAAAACAAAGATAAACAATGAATCTCAAAACGCTACGGATATTATACATCTGTTGAAGCAAACAGCATTTATCGGAGAAAGTGTAGACGCCCAATTGCTTAAAATCTTTTCTGCAGAAGAAGTAAATAGCTACTATGAAGACCTATTGGAACATACTATAGCTTTGAAATTATTATATAATGAAAAATGCACTGTATCATTTACTAAACGATTTATATATGAGATTTTTAAAGAACATACTTTCAAAAGCAAAAAGTATTATTTTTATCTTTCAAAATGTATACAAATATTGTATCCTACTCGATATGATTGGCAAATGAAATATTTATATCGCGGTGGATTATATAAAGAGGCTACTATAAATTTTTTCCTTTATTCGCTAAAGTATTTTCGGGAAAATAATGTAGAATGTTCTTTGGATGATACCATCAAAAGGCAATTATCCACTCAACAATACTTTGATATTTACTGCAAGATAAAAAATGGTTATAAATTATATAAAAAGAAAAAATATAAAGAAGCTGAAGAAATTCTGTTCTCATTATATTGTCCTATACCTCAACTTAGATTTGAGATAGACTACTTAAAATCTTTAATTATAACAAACAAATATGTTATACTTTCTGAATTTCAGGAACGTATTGACACTTTAGAAATATATATTACAAGAGAATTTGAAGAGAATTTCCCTGAAATATATATACGGGCATTAATGATTTTAATAGAATTATATTCAGAAGTAGAAAACAATTTAGAGGTAGAAAACTGTAAGAAAAAGATAAATATCTTTTTTGTTCAATACTCATCTACTGATGAACAAATTCAATATTATGAACATTGTTTCAAAATGAAAGCAAATACTTATTATAAAATAGAAATTGCAACAAAATACACAAAAGATGCATATCTTTTTTTTGCTGATTCAGTACACCGGAAACATCATATTAGTAAATACTATTTGGCAATTTTAAATCATTCTGGAAATAGCATAGTTATGGGGGATTATGCAAATGCCTACAATATGTTATTGGATGCAATAGATATTGTAAAAAATAATCCATTTTTACAGGATATACAAAATGATATATTAGTAAATAATTTAGCTATTAGTGGTTTTTTGTCCAATTCTTTTACAGCATTAGATTGTGCTAAAAACATGAAAGAAATCATCTCAAATACGGAAGAAGCAGCAGACCATATCTTGATCCAAAGCAACTATGCTGTATTTACAGCACTCACTGGAAAAATGAGTGAGGCCTACAATTTTATATTCAACTTATATGAAGAAGTATCCAATATGGATAATGTGGATGATTATTATCAATACTATGTTATTAATAACTACTGTATTCTATCATGGCTAGACGGAAAAAAAGAGTTTGCACAAAAAAGCTATGAACAACTTTCAAGATTAAATCCTTTACCACGCGATACCGTTTATTTTAATAGACGTACACAATATTTGTGTGAATTGATCGGTTCAGAAATTGCAGAAGATATAGTTAAAACTCCTAATTGGAATAGTTATCTTATTCAAAAATACCCTAAAACAGTCGGTAAGGCATGGAAATTTTGGGGACATCTTTTATTATTAAGCGAATTACAAATATGGTCTGATTTTTAGCTATTATTAATAATAGTATTACCTATAAGGCATGGTATAATATCCTTTTCTTCAAAATCTAATGCTTTAAAAGCATATGAATAGGAGCTGTGTTTCACAATATGGGGATATGAGTTAATATCTGTCACGTAATAACATCCTTCAGCGTGAATTCTAAAGTCAATTCTTATATAGCCATCTAATTCTAGCAAACATATAATTTTTTTGGCACAGTTTTCAATTTCAGGAACTAGCGAGCGATTAACAGTTTCTAAAAGACAAAAGTCATAATCATCTTCATAAATATTATTGAAATCTAAATATGAGCATCCCATATAAGCATTTCCATCTTTTACTAAAATTGTTGGAGGTAAAACATATGAAATGCTTTTTCTTATAATGACAGGTACTTCTACCTCGTATCCCTCAATAAATTCTTGCACAATAAGTGGCTGTTTATATTGTAAAGATACTTTTTTTAAATTTTTTTCATAATTTTCAGAGTAGTATGCAACAGACGAACAATTTATTCCTATACTTGCACATTCATAAATCGGCTTAGCGATTAACATTTTATCATCACTGGGCGCTTCTCCCATAAGCCATCCCAAATTTGAATCATATCTCCAACTTTTAGGAACTGGTATTGAATGAAACTCTAATAATTTTGTCCAATGATATTTATTGGAACATATGCTATTTGCATATGCATTCGGCCCAGTGTGTATCAATTTTTCCAGATCACAAAAAGATGGTATTAATGCGTCCTTCGCATGTCCTATTCCCTTTTGTGTTCCTTCAAAAATAACAAGTTTCTCTTGACTATATTTTCCTGCAAGATAATCAGAAATAAATTCATTGACATTAAAGTATGTAATTGTATAAAAACCATAATTTTGTAACGCTGTTAATAATTCTTCATATTCAGATATTGATAAAAATTCAGTGATAATAGATGTATCATAATAATCCGAAACATTAACTGTAATGTTTTTTACATTCGCAAGAAAAATTACTGTTATTTCGGAAATTTTATGTTGAATATATTGTAATAGATTATTTATGCATTCTTTAGTATTCAAATAGTCCATTTTTAATAATGTTAACATCTCCTCTAGTATATGATAACTAATAATTATCCTCTATTTGTAATAGATGAAATTCCTACGTTGAATACACTATGTGTTCTGACCGAGGCGTGGTATTACAGAAACTGTCTGTAAACATCTGCTCAGCAATAAGAATATACTGGCGCATATTTTGGTAAAGAACTAAAATGAAAAACTAAATTCTAATTGGCAAGAGTAAATTCTACCCTTCTGGAATTTACCTCCGCATGGGGATGTTAAGCTGCAAATCAAAAGCAACTGCAAACATCATATTCCTGTAGGCGTAGCAAAGCTTTTCTTAATCGCTTGACTGCCACCACTCAGAATCGCCATAAGCGATAAGAAGATGCTTTTACCGGACAAAAGAGGTTCTTTTAATTTACAGCTTAAAGCGATTATAAAATGCCGTTTAAAGGCATGGACGGAACACTTGATTGCCAAACTCCATGGGAACTCCGTATAATGTACTTGCAGCTGATTGCCTGTCTGTGCAGATTGGAGTAGATTATGAGTAAAAAAGGCAATCAGAAACATTTAACCTGAATTATTCACGGAACAGTATTTGAACTGATAACTGTACCATGAATCTGAAAATTGATCCTTGCAACCATAACATCACTCAATTAACCCG
>CATJPU010000200.1 GCA_949742505.1 uncultured Lachnospiraceae bacterium
AGCGGTTGAACAGAATCAAAAAGTATAAAGGGAGGAAGATACAATGAAGATATTAAAAAAATTCGATCATAATACTCTCTCTTTGCTGGGAATGTATGTCGTAGTGCTTGCGGCTATGCTGATACTCAATCCGTCGGGATATTTTTCAGCGTTAAATATCCGCTCTATGTTTTATCTGTTTCCGGAATATGGCGTGCTTACCTTTGGTATGATGCTTTGCATGATTTCCGGAGGAATAGATTTGTCTCTGGTTGGAATTGCTAATCTGTCCGGCGTAGTGGCTGCTTATATTATGGTGCACATGGGAGGGACAGAGGCGGGAGGAGGAGCAATCATTCTTGCGATTCTGGCGGCGTTTTTAGTAGGCGCGGTATGCGGATGCTTTAACGGATTCCTGATTGGATATGTGAAGATTCCGCCAATGCTGGTTACGCTGTGTGGATTACAGCTTTATACAGGTCTTGCCATGGTTATTACGACGGGGCCCGGAATTACGGGACTGCCCCAGGGATATATCAGTATTGCCAACGGCACCTTTGCAGGAATGCCCTATACGCTGCCGATTTTTGTAATCGTTACACTGGTTGTTGCATTTATATTAAAATCGACAACCTATGGGCAGAAAGTATATTTCCTGGGAAGCAATGCGGAAGCTTCCAGATATTCCGGTATCAATAATCTGAAAGTAATCATTACGACTTATTTGATTTCCGGTGTTTTGGGCTCCCTTAGCGGTATCTTAAGTTCATCCCATTACGGTTCCGGCAAATCAAATTATAACACCTCCTATACGCTGCTTTCGTTATTGATTGTAGTATTGGGCGGCGTACATCCTGACGGCGGCAAGGGAAAGGTGATTGGCGTTACGCTGGCAATTGTTCTTCTCCAGCTGATTTCATCTGCGTTCAGTATTCTGCGGATAGATACGGTAATCACAGACCTGGTATACGGGGCTATTCTGATTATTGCGCTGATTATCACAAATGTTTCGGCAGGCAGAGCGGCAAAAGCGAAGAAATAGTTACTGTTTAGAGTGAACGGAAACAAGTAAAAATAAAGGAGTCTGATATCATGAAAAAAATTATTAACAAGCCTGAAAACTATGTAGACGAGATGCTGGAAGGACTCTATGCGGCGCACCCGGATTATATTACCTATACGGCGGATGAACTGCGCTGTCTGGTTACATCCAATAAGGTTCCCGGAAAAGTTGGTATCGTCACAGGGGGAGGCTCGGGTCATCTTCCGCTGTTTCTCGGTTATGTGGGCAGGGGAATGCTGGACGGCTGCTGTGTGGGCGGCGTATTCCAGTCGCCTAGTCCGGAGCAGGTGTTTCACGTTACAAAGGAAGTAGACGGCGGAGCAGGCGTTCTGTATATTTACGGAAATTATAACGGCGATATCTTAAACTTTGATATGGGCGCAGAGATGGCGGATTTTGAAGAGAATATCCGTGTCGAGACGGTAGTTGCAGGAGAGGATGTTGCTTCAGCGGCTCCTGCGGGACCGGGAGAGCCTAATCATCGCCGGGGAGTTGCCGGCATCGTATTTGTATACAAATGCGCGGGAGCGGCGGCAGCCCGGATGAAAGATTTGGACGAGGTGAAGCGAATCGCAGAGAAAGCAGCGGCAAATGTGAGAACGATGGGAGTTGCCTTAACGCCTTGTACCATTCCGGAGGTAGGAGCGCCGGGATTTACCATTGCCGACGACGAGATGGCAATCGGTATGGGGATTCATGGCGAGGCTGGAATCCGCAACGGTAAGCTTGAACCGGCGGATAAAATCGTGGATGAGATGTTAGAGAAGATTCTTCCGGATATTCCTTACACAAAGGGCGACGAGGTTGCCGTACTTGTGAACGGACTTGGCGCTACTCCGTTAGACGAACAATACATCGTAACGCGTCATATCAGCAAGCGTATGGAAGAGGAAGGAATTAAGGTTCACCGTTACTATGTGGGTGAATTTGCGACGGCTATGGAGATGGCTGGATTTTCCATTTCCTTATTTAAGCTTGACGATGAGCTGAAAGAGCTTCTGGATGCTCCGGCGGCAACACCGTTTTTCAAACAACTGTAAGTGACGGGAGGAATGGAATATGGACGTTTCATATTTGGTAAAATTATTGGGTGAAATCAGCAGAACAATGGACGAAAACAGGGAACGGCTGATTGAACTGGACAGTGTGGCAGGCGATGGAGATCTGGGTCTTACGATGACCAAAGGATTCCGGGCGGCTTATGATACGGCAAAAGATTCCGGAGAAACGGATGCGGGAAGGCTTCTCTATAATGCGGGAAAGGCAATGTCCGGCGCAGCGCCCTCTACAATGGGAACTCTGATGGCTCTCGGCCTGATGCAGGGCGGAAAAGTCCTGAAAGGGAAGACAGAACTGGCCGGAGGAGACATTGCGGACTTTTTTGCAGCCTATGAAGAGGCGGTTATGACGAGAGGCAAGGCAAAGTTAGGAGAGAAGACTTTCTTAGACGGTTTTGACCCGGGAGTAAAGGCGCTTAAAAGTGCGCTGGATTCAGGGGCTTCTCTTGCCGGCGCTACAAAGAAAGCGGCCGAAGCCGCAGAAGAAGGATTCAAAGCGGCGAAGTCCATGCTGGCGGTACATGGAAAGCCGGCGGTAAAAGGAGAGGCTTCCAGAGAGATGGACGATCCGGGAGCCTGTGTGGCGGCGTTGATTATGCAGGCGGCAGCGGCGGCTTCTGCTTAATATATTTTGACGGACGCTAGTCCGCCGGACAGGGCAGGGGCATGTATTGGGAACCGCTCTCGGGTATACCTTGCCGGATGTTTATTCTGCCGGCGCGGAGGGTCTGCATAAAGGTATGGTTGGAAGGAAAGACATGTTAGATTAGATACCTGCCGCATTGAGCTGGAAATAAAAATAACCAGATACATGCGGCAGGTTATCACATTTTTATAAGTGAGGTATTAAAATGAGAAAGATTAAAGTTGAGATGCTGACGGAAGAAGCATTTGCGCCGTACGGAAAGATTATTTCACCGGAGGGAAGGGAAGATCTGGGGGCCCCCGGCTCTCACAGCTGGTTTCCGCAGGTTGTTGTGAGAAAAGAGCCGACGTCTGTGAATTTGATGGAAGTATTCCCGAAGGAATTTGTATGTAAGAAATTCGAGGCTCATGATTACACAGAGGAGACTCTGATTGCGATGACCGGCGGAGTGATTGTTCCGGTGATGCCGAAGGATGAATTTAATGTAGAACATCTAAAGGCATTCTATGTGCCGAAAGGAACGGGTATCTGCTGCGCGCCCGGCGTATGGCATTTTGCGCCATATGTCTTGGGCGAGAGCGTATGGTGTACGGTCATTTTCAAGAATAATACAAGTCATGATGATATTTATTTCAAAGAGTTGGATGAAACAGTTGGAATGGAGCTTGCATAAGGGACGGAGGCATGTGTAAATGCGGAAATTAGATTGCGTATTAGGAGTTGACATGGGCACCGGAGGCGCCAGGGTTGGTATTTTTGATTTGAAGGGAAAGCCGGTTATCTTTTGTGAAGAGCCGTATCCTTTGTATACGCCGGCGTCCGGGCGTGCGGAGCAGAAGCCGGACGAGTGGTGGGATTCCATTTGTAAAGCGTCAAAAAGAGCGATTCGTGAAAGCGGGATTGACCCGGCTTGTATCAGGGGAATGAGCGTAGACACAACCTGCTGTACCGTACTTTTGTCGGGAGACGATATGGTTCCCTTACGTCCGGCCATTATGTGGATGGATGTGCGTGCGTCGGAACAGGCAAAACGGATTTCGGAATCCGGTCATGATTCGTTGAAGTATAATGGCTACGGTATGGTGTCCGCTGAGTGTCTGCCGGCGAAAGCATTATGGCTGAAAGAGAATGAGCCGGAACTTTATCACAAAGCAACCAGATTCTATGAGTGCACAGACTGGCTGATGTATATGCTGACCGGCGAATATACGGCGAGTATTAACTGTGCTTCCTGCCGCTGGTATTATAACGCAGAAGAGGGAGGATATCCGGTAGACTTTTACAATACGATTGGCCTGGAGGATTTAGTTCAGAAGCTGCCTGCGAGAGTTCTGCCGTTGGGTGAACTGGTGGGCGGACTGACGAAAAAAGCGGCAGAAGATATGGGACTTGCAGAGGGAATCCCGGTGGGAGAGGGCGGAGCGGACGCATTTGTGGGCGTGATCGGCCTGAATGCTTTCCAACCTGGGAAACTGACCCTGATTACGGGTTCCTCTCATCTGCATATCGCACAGTTTAAAGATCCCATTTACAAAAAGGGAATGTGGGGTTCTTATCCGGATGCGATTGTGCCGGGACTTCGGATGGTGGAAGGAGGACAGACTTCTACCGGTTCTGTGGTGAACTGGTTTAAGAATCAGCTGTGCGGAACAGTAAAAATGCAGGCGGAAGAAGAGGGAGTAAGCGTGTATGATATCCTGAACCGGGAGGCGGAGAATCTTCCAATCGGAGCGGAGGGAATTGTGGCGCTGGATTTCTTCCAGGGAAACCGTACGCCTCATGTTGACCCGGATGTAAGAGGGATGTTTTACGGACTGTCTCTCGGCCATACGCCGGCCCATATGTATCGTGCAATTATTGAGAGTATCTGCTATGGAACAGAGGCAATTCTGGAAGTGTTCCGGAGCGCCGGGTTTGCGCCGCAGGCAATGGTTGTATCCGGAGGCGCCGTTAAGAGCCGCTTCTGGCTGCAGACTCATGCAGATGTGTGCAATGTTCCGGTTGTGGTACCTGAGTGTACGGAGGGCCCATGCCTCGGCTCGGCAATTCTTGGGGCGGTAGCTGGAAAATGTTATCCCGATATTGATACCGCGGCAGAGGCGATGACTACTATAGACTATACGGTGGAGCCAGACCAGGCAAGGCATGAGGAGTATATGTTCTATTTCGGGAAATATAAAGAAATCTATGCCCTTGCAAAAGATTGGATGCATGCGGTAACGATGCATGTGACGCAGAGATAAGGAGAAGAGACCTATGGTAAAGGTATCGGTATCAATTCTGGCCTGTGACCAGACCAGGATCGGGGAACAGGTTCTGGAAGCAGAACGGGCGGGAGCCGATGTGATTCATATTGACGTGATGGACGGGGTATATGTTGAGAATGTAACCTTTGGTCCCCAGCTGGTAGCTGATTTGAAGAAGATTACAAGACTTCCGTTGTCTGTACATATGGAACTGTTAAGACCGGAGACATTTCTTCCCATGTTTGCGAGGGCAGGGGCAGATATCATTACATTTCAGTTAGACGCCTGTCCGAATCCGATTCATATGCTTCGGGAGATTCATAAAGCAGGTCTGAAAGCCGGGGTGGGAATCGGTCCGGCATACAATGTGGAGAACCTGAAATATCTGCTTCACCATATAGACGGTCTGATTCTTATGAGCGTGGAGCCGGGATACGGCGGGCAGACCTTTGAGGAAAGCGTGTATGAGAAGCTTCGTCGGGCAAGAGAGATTATGGATGAGGCAGGATACTATGTACCCGTCAGCATTGACGGCGGCGTCAATGTACAGACGGGGAAGAGACTTGTGGAAGCAGGAGCTGATGTGCTGATTGCGGGAAGTTCTGTATTCCAGAGCGATTCGATTACGGATGCAGTGGAAGAATTGAAGAGATTGTAAATGAAATTTATGGGAGGCTGTGGATTGTCAAAATGGGACTTTACAGTCAGTCAGATAGTATGCTATACTAGCTGCGTATAAATCAACTGGCGTTCGGTAACCGGAGAACTCCGACCGTTACTTAATGCTGGCAGTGTAAAGAATAAGGAGGATGAAATCATGGTAACAAAAGAGCAGAAGAGTCAGATTATTGCAGAGTATGGAAGAGGAGAGGGAGATACCGGTTCTCCGGAAGTACAGATTGCGATTCTGACGGCCAGAATCAATGACCTTACCGAGCATTTTAAGGCGAATCCGAAGGATCACCATTCAAGAAGAGGACTTCTTAAGATGGTTGGTCAGAGAAGAGGACTTCTTGCATATCTGAAGGAGAAGGATATTGAGAGATATCGTTCCCTGATTGAGAGACTTGGACTGCGTAAATAAGCGTCAGAACATGATTACAGAAGAAAAGACACCCGGCAGCGTAATGTGGCCGGGTGTTACATTTATTTTGTTTAAAATTTATTTATTATAGCCTTTTTCTAATTACTGTGTTATACTATAGAAGATTGTGAGCAGGGACATGCATTCCGAGACCACTGAAAAGTGCATTTGAGAAAATACATTTTTCAGTAGTTTCGGTAGTTTCTGCTCTCATGAAGAATTATATTTGATTGAGAGAAAGGATTATTACTATGTACAAACAATTTGAAATGGAATTAGCCGGCAGAACGTTGCGCGTTGACGTGGGCAGAGTTGCGAAGCAGGCGAACGGCGCGGTTCTGATGCACTATGGCGATACGACGGTGCTCTGTACCGCGACAGCGTCTGAGAGGCCCCGGGACGGCATTGACTTTTTCCCGTTAAGCGTGGAGTATAATGAAAGAATGTATGCGGTAGGTAAGATTCCGGGAGGCTTTAATAAGAGAGAAGGTAAGGCTTCTGAGAATGCGGTACTGACGGATCGTGTCATTGACCGTCCGATGAGGCCGTTGTTTCCGAAGGATTACCGCAATGATGTGACTCTGGAGAATCTGGTTCTTTCAGTGGACCAGGATTGTTCGCCGGAGCTTACGGCCATGATTGGGGCGGCAATTGCGACCACAATTTCCGATATTCCTTTTGACGGACCGATTTCTACCACGCAGGTTGGTCTTGTAGGCGGAGAATTTGTATTCAATCCGACGGCGGATCAGAGGGATATTTCTGATTTGGCCCTTACAGTTGCGTCTACCAGAGAGAAAGTTATTATGATAGAGGCCGGAGCCAATGAGATTCCGGAGGATAAGATGATAGAGGCAATCTTTGCAGCTCATGAGCTGAATCAGAAGGTGATTGCATTTATTGATACGATTGTCGCAGAGTGCGGCAAGCCAAAGCATGCGTATGAGAGCTGTGCGGTTCCGGAGGAATTCTTTGCGGCGATTAAGGAGATTGTCCCGCCGGAAGAGATGGAGCAGGCTGTATTTACCGATGAGAAGCAGGTTCGCGAGGAGAATATCCGCCGGATTACCGAGAAGTTAAGCGAGAGCTTTGCAGAGAATGAAGAGTGGCTTGCGGTGCTTGGAGAGGCTGTTTATCAGTATCAGAAGAAGACGGTGCGCAAGATGATTTTGAAGGATCACAAGCGTCCGGACGGAAGAGCGATCGATCAGATTCGTCCGCTGGCTGCCGAGGTGGATTTGATACCAAGAGTCCATGGTTCCGCTATGTTTACGAGAGGACAGACTCAGATATGCAATATCTGTACGCTGGCGCCTCTTTCTGAGGCTCAGAGGCTGGACGGGCTGGATGAGGCCGAGACATCTAAGAGATATATGCACCACTATAACTTCCCGTCTTATTCCGTAGGTGAGACAAGGCCGTCGAGAGGGCCGGGCCGCCGCGAGATTGGACATGGAGCACTGGCTGAGAGAGCGTTGATTCCGGTGCTTCCTACTGAGGCTGATTTCCCATATGCGATCCGTACGGTTTCTGAGACGTTTGAGTCGAACGGCTCGACTTCCCAGGCAAGCGTGTGCGCTTCTTCCATGTCGCTGATGGCGGCCGGAGTTCCGATTAAGGCTGCTGTCGCGGGTATTTCCGCCGGTTTGGTGACGGGAGACAGCGATGAGGATTATCTGGTTCTGACAGATATTCAGGGACTGGAAGATTTCTTTGGGGATATGGATTTCAAGGTGGCAGGTACCCATAAGGGTATTACTGCAATTCAGATGGATATTAAGATTCATGGTCTGACCAGACCGATTATCGAGGAGGCCATTGCCGCCACAAAGAAGGCGAGGACTTATATTCTCGATGAGATAATGGCGAAGGCTATCGCAGAGCCAAGACCGGAGGTTGGTCCTTATGCGCCGAAGATTATCCAGATGCAGATTGATCCACAGAAGATTGGCGATGTGGTTGGCCAGCGCGGCAAGACCATTAACGCGATTATTGAGGAAACCGGGGTTAAGATTGATATTACCGATGACGGAGCCGTATCTATCTGCGGAACCGACGCGGCGGGCATGGACCGCGCAAAAGAGCTGGTTGAGATTATCGTGATGGATTTTGAGGCCGGTATGGTTCTTAAGGGTAAGGTTGTAAGCATTAAGGAATTTGGGGCATTTATCGAATTTGCTCCTGGAAAAGAAGGAATGGTTCATATTTCCAAGATTTCCAAAGAAAGAATCCGACAGGTGGAGGATGTGCTGACGCTTGGCGATGTGGTTAAGGTTGTGTGCCTTGGCAAGGATAAGATGGGACGTCTTTCATTCAGTATGAAAGATGTTGCGGAATAAAATTAGATTTGTGTAAAGTTAAAGGGGCCGGCGCAGATGTGCCGGCTTTGTTTTGTTTGTGTCAGAGATTAATATGAGATTAAGATTTTCCTTATGTATTTTTTAGAAACTATCCATATGGCGGTCACATTTTGAGTGTATTCTATAGAAGTATTCGTTACAGCTCCGCATTTAACTCGAATCGTAACGAAATCCGGGCTATTTTCAGATTGTTTTTGTGGAAGGAATATGTCATATTGTCAAGGGAGCCGACATATATATAGTAAAGTCGGGGGTAGCAGCGGAGAACATTATTACTTAGAAATGGAGGAAAACAGTATGGATAAGGGGAAATTACGAAAGACTTACCAGGAGGTCATTTCCATAGAAGAATATTTAAGGAAACGACAG
>CATJPU010000201.1 GCA_949742505.1 uncultured Lachnospiraceae bacterium
GACTATGCCATCATGTCTATGGTTGAAGCCGGACTCGGCATCAGTATACTGCCAAGTCTGGTTCTTCAAAGGATTCCTTATCATATCGTGATAAAAAGATTGGAAATGCCGGCATATCGGAAGATTGGCATTGCCATGCCTGATAAAAAGGGAAGTTCTAAAGCTGTAAAAGAATTTATCAAATATCTGGAACGATTATGAATTTTCATGCACTCTTGCAAGTTATATTTTTGATAATGCATGGCAGATTCTTTCTTCATCGTTGCTGTCAGTGATATTGGGGAATCTGGGGATATTATTTTCGGATGATAAGCCGGTCTGCCTCCAGTTCCTTCAGATTGGTGCTTAAGGTTTTGTCCGATATCTTCAAAATTTGTTTTTTCAATATAATTCTTTATCATTTTTTACTTTCTTTTATGATAGTACCTTTCTTAAAAGATAGTACTTGTGCATTTTCTGTTACTGACTATAATTAGATATAAGGATAGGAATCCTGTTAATTCTATGGGAGAAATGAGGTAATGACAATGAGAAAGAAGCTAAATATCACCGAAGGAATTTTTCCAATGCCGGTATTAATGGTAGCGACTTATAATGAAGACGGCAGTATTAATGTCATGAATGCTGCCTGGGGAACGATGCAGGCGAGAGACAATGTGGCGCTTAAGCTGACTGAAACACACAAAACAGTAAAGAATATCAAGGCAAGAGGCGCTTTTACTGTAAGTATTGCTGACGCGGCTCATGTAGTTGAAGCGGACTATTTCGGTGTCGAGTCCGGTAACCGGGCTGCAAATAAATTTGAAAACAGCGGACTCACAGCATCGAAAGCTGAACTGGTGGACGCTCCGGTTATCAATGAATTTCCGCTCTGCTTAGAGTGTGAATTTATCGAATATCAGAGTAATGAATATGGATGCGGCGTAATCGGTAAAGTTGTAAACGTCACTGCAGATGAAGATGTCATGGTTGAAGACAAGATAGATATGGCTTTGGTAAATGCGATTGCTTTTGATCCCTATACGCATGGCTATTACAAAGTGGGAGAAAGAGTGGGGGAAGCCTTCAAAGATGGCTTGCAGCTTAAAAAGTGATGTTTTAATCTTAAGGTTTTTTCATAACGATAAGGTTGTCAAATTTGGCAGCCTTTTTGTGTGGAAATGACATGAATAAGAAAACAGAACAATCAAGGATTACGTACAATAAAATAGCATCTGAATATGATACATCAAGAGAGGGACAATACACCAGATTTCATATTAAGGAACTATCCGATATTATAGATTTGAGCGAAAATGATATTGTCCTCAATGTTGCGTATAACAGGAACGGCGATCCTAAACGGACTCAAGCCCTATAATTATCTGACCTATATATTGGAAAAGATGAAAGCTCCGGCTCCATTTCCGACAAAAGAAGATATCTTTCGCTATTGCCCCGGTCTAAAACAATACCGGCAAACTGCCGTACCAAAGGACCAGAAAGAACATCCACTTAGCAGAAACTGTTAGGTGGATTTTTTTGTCAAACCAACTCTATAACTATGGCTTACCAATTCCTATGGAAAGTATACTTGACATTCCCCCCTGCTATCGATTATAATAAACATATGGAAAGCAAACTTTCTGTAGAGAGGAGGAAGAGCGTGAAAAACCGTTTGGAAGAGATACGAAAGATTCGGGGAATGAAGCAGGAGGAGCTTGCCGCTGCGCTGGAGGTTTCCCGTCAGACGATTGGTTCACTGGAGAATGGCCGGTATAATCCTTCTATTTTGCTGGCGTTTAAGATAGCAAGGTATTTTGATATGAGTATAGAAGAGATTTTTATTTATGAGGAGGAAGAGATTTGAGATTACAGACGAAACGTTTTCTGATTTTGGGAATATGTGGAATATTCGTTTTTATCTTTTTATTTTTATTCCCGGATAGTTTTTCTAAGCAGATGGAAGGGATTATTTGCGGTCTGGGAAGTATGATGTTTGGGCTGGGATTTGCCAGATTTTACATTGGCCGTTTTGAGGAAAAGAATCCGGAAGAGATGAGGCAGAATGAGATTGAGACGAAGGATGAACGTAACCGGGCAATCCGCTGCCGGGCGCAGGCGGCGTCAGGGCTTGTGCTGCAGTGGAGCGTTATGGCGATAGCGTGGATTGCAATTCTTTTTGACGCTCCTTTGTGGGTTACGCTGCTGTGCGTGGGAATATTTTGCGGGAAAATACTACTGGAGGTTGTGCTGATGGGTTATTATCAGCGCAGGATGTGATGGTTGGATTCTATACGAAAGATATTATACGGGATATTATACGAGGGAGAGACTGCTGTGAAATTCGTGATTGAACATTTATCGAAGCATTTTGAGAAGAAGGAAGTTCTGAAAGACATTGATTTTGTCTTTGAGGAGGGGAAAATATACGGCCTTTTGGGGCGCAACGGGGCTGGCAAGACCACGTTGTTTAACTGTATTAACCGGGATATTCGGAGTGACGGAGGGAATCTTTTTCTGGAAACGGAGGAAGGGAGAAGAGAGCTTCGGGCAGAGGATATCGGTTATGTACTTTCGACGCCTACCGTACCGGAATTTCTTACTGGAAGGGAATTTCTGAAGTTTTTTATAGACATTAATGAGAAGTCGGTTCGGAATCCGAAAGCGCTGGATGAGTATTTTGATTATATGAGTATTGCGCCGGAGGATAGGGATAAGCTTCTGAAGGATTATTCCCATGGAATGAAAAATAAGATGCAGATGCTGGTAAATATGATTGCGGAGCCCAATATTCTGCTGCTTGACGAGCCTCTGACCTCCTTAGATGTGGTGGTGGCGGAGGAGATGAAATCGCTGCTTCGTTCCCTGAAACAAGGGAGGATTACAATTTTTTCCACACATCTTATGGATTTGGCTCTGGACCTTTGCGATGAAATCGTTCTGCTGAATCGCGGAGAACTGGAAGTGGTGGAGAAAAGCAGCCTGGACAGCCATGGGTTCCGGGACAAGATTATTGCGGCGCTTAAGGAGGAAGGGTATGAATAAGATACTGAAACTTTCCTTCTCTCTTAAAAATACGTATCGTGTGAACAGTATTCTATACTCTTTGAAGCAGATTCCGCTTATTAAGAAGTTTCTGCCGGATACGCTGTATCAGGAGCGGGGACTTAAGATTTTTGCAAATGTCCTGTCGGTTCTGGGGGAAGTCGTTTCTATTTTCCTGGGAAAGCTTCTTTATCTGTTGCTAATGGTGTATGGTGCGGGGAAGCTGTATGACGGATCAGGAGACACGCAGATTTTCCTGCATATACTGCTGTTTTTGACATTGATTGGCGGATTGGCGAATACGAAGATGTTTGACCCCTCCAGGGATAAATATTATGCGATGATTCTAATGCGGATGGACGCCAGAGAGTATACGCTGGTCAACTATACCTATGCTGTTATGAAGGTGATTTTGGGATTCCTGCCTTTTACGATTCTGTTTGGAAGAGCTGCCGGCCTGCCGCTATGGCTGTGTATTGCGCTGCCTTTTTCTATAGCTGGGTGTAAGATGTCAGTTGCTGCGCTTTCCCTGTGGGATTATGAAAGGCGGGGCAGCGTATACAATGAGAACAAGCTGACCAAATATGTATGGATTGGACTGGGGGCGCTGTTAGGAGGGGCCTATGCGCTTCCGGCGTTTGGAATAAGTTTTCCGGTGAAAATGACGATCTGCCTGATGCTTCTGTTTCTCCCGATGGGAGGGGCGGGCGTCTGTAAGATATATTCCTTCCGAAAATATCGGGAGATTAATCAGGAGTTGCTTTCCCGGCAGACAAATCAGATGAATACCATTGCGCAGACAACAAAAGCGGGCGTGGAGAAGAAGATTTCGGCGGATATCTCGATTACCAGCAACAGAAAGGGATTTGAATATCTCAATGAGCTGTTTATTAAGAGGCATCGGAAGATTCTCTGGAGTTCGACGGAGAAGATTGCTTATGTGTGTACGGCGATTGTCATAGGGACGCTGCTGCTTCTTTATCTGAAACCGGAGGCGAAGCCGGCTGCAAATTACCTTGTGAAGAATTGTCTGCCTTATTTTACATTTATCATGTATGCAATTAACCGGGGGACTGGTTTCACGCAGGCTTTGTTTATGAACTGCGACCACAGTCTGCTGACTTATTCTTTCTATAAGGAGCCGGGGTGTATCCTGAAGCTGTTTCAAATCCGTCTGCGGGAGATTATGAAGATTAACGCGGTTCCGGCGCTGATTATCGGCGGCGGGCTGGCTCTGGTACTCAACGTATCGGGCGGAGCCGTAAGATGGCTGGATTATGGGGTTCTGGTGATTTCCGTGCTGAGTATGAGCTTATTTTTCTCGGTGCATTATCTGGTAATTTATTATCTTCTGCAGCCCTATAACGCGGGGACAGAAATTAAGAGCGGGATGTACCGGGTGGTAATGAGCGTTACCTATTTCTGCTGTTTCTGCATGATGAAGCTTCGGATGCCGGTGATGGTGTTCGGCAGTATGATGATTGCATTTTGTGTGATATATTGTATGATAGCCTGTGTTCTGGTGTACCGGCTGGCGCCGAAGACTTTTCGGTTGAGGAGATAGCGAGCTGTTTGTCCGGTATATGTGACAGAAGCAAAACGGATGATTTTAGCTTGAAATTTTTTAAGGCGAATATGAATGATAAGGTAGAAATGATAGTCAATTCTAATTTTATACCCATGAATTAAAGGATACCGGGAGGAGTAAAAGGTGCATAAACTAACGAAACTGATTTATGATGATATGAAGCCTGCCCTTGGAGTGACCGAGCCAGGAGCAATTGCCTTCGCTGTGGCAAAGGCAAAGAGTTATGTGACAGGGGAACCGGAGAGCATTCATGTGTCTTTGAACAGCGGCATGTATAAGAATGCCTTTACCTGCGGGATTCCGAACAGTACCCGGGTGGGGAACGCATATGCGGCAGCTTTGGGGGCGGTAGCCGGGAATGCGGGTAAAGGGCTGGAAGCTCTGGCGGATGTGAAATCGGAAGATAATGAAAAGGCAGAGAAACTAATTGAGGCTGGAAAGGTAAACGTCTCTTTAAGCGGAATGACAAGCAGGATATTCATTGAGGCTTCGGTTAGGACACAGTCGGAAGAGGCAGTGGTGACGATTCAGGATTCCCATACAAATATTACAAGAATCTGCGTGAATGGGAAGACAGAATTTGAGAAAGACGGGATGGAAAAAGAAGGGCAAATCAGTAACACAGAGGAAGATTGCCTGATTCATCAGTATACTTTAAAAGAAATCTGCGATTTCATCTCCACTGTGGATATCCGGGAGCTGGAATTTATCCGAAAGGCTTACCGGGTGAATTTAGAGCTTTTTGAGGAAGGAATAAACAGCTCCAGAACAACATTTGCCAGATATCTTCTGAAAAAAAACGGCGGTAAGGTGATTTCGGAAAATGAGCAGACGACGGCGTCCCTGCTGTGTAATGCGGCGATTGAGGCGAGGGTAATCGGCCTGGACAAACCGGCCATGAGTATTACTGGTTCCGGGGCTCATGGAATCATTGCCACTATGCCTTTATATGCGGCATATAAAGTAAATGGTTATTCAGAGGAACAGCTTCTTCGGGCAACGGCGCTCAGTTATCTGATTTGTACCTATATTAAGGAGTATTCGGGGAAATTATCGGCATTCTGCGGCTGCGCGATTGCGGCAGGGACCGGAATGGCCTGTGCTTTAGCGTATCTCAGAGGCGGAACGGTGGTGGAGATATCCCACACGATAAATAATATGGCCAGCAGTATTACCGGGATGATTTGCGACGGGGGCAATCAGGGGTGTACCATGAAGGGCGTTGCGGCGGTAGACGCGGCGTATCAGTCTGTGGAATTTGCCATGAACGGCGTCTATATTGACGCAGTACATGGGATTAACGGCAGAACGGCAGAGGAGACTATGCGCAATATGGGACGGATTGCATCGCCGGGAATGACGGGGACAGAGAAGACGATTGTTGAGATCTTTGAAGGTAAGGTGAAATAGATTATCCGGATGTCTGTCATCTGAAGACAGGGTATTTGCTAAGCTTTAATTTTAACCGGAAAAAGGAGATTGGAGTCAGGGAAATTCAGATAGGGGATAAGTAATTAATTGAAGCAGTTGTGTAAAATTGCGGATGGATATTGATTTCATGATTTACGAAATCAATAACGAGATTGAATGATTAAGAATAATATCCGGTTCATGATGCACAATAACGGTACAGACACTCGCTGGAGGAAGAATATTATGAGCAACCATTTAAAAAATGAGACAAGTCCCTACCTGCTGCAGCATGCGGACAACCCGGTAGACTGGTATCCCTGGTGCGACGAAGCATTCGACAAAGCCAGACGGGAAGACAAGCCTGTGTTCTTAAGCATCGGCTACAGTACCTGCCACTGGTGCCATGTGATGGCCCATGAGAGTTTTGAGAACAGGGAGACGGCGGACATTCTCAACCGATATTTTATATCTGTAAAGGTAGACAGGGAGGAACGGCCTGACGTTGATAGTGTGTATATGGCGGTGTGTCAGGCGTTCACAGGTAGCGGCGGCTGGCCTATGAGTATTTTTATGACGTGGGATAAGAAACCGTTTTTTGCAGGCACATATTTTCCGGTACAGTCAAGGTACGGGATGCCGGGATTTACCGATTTGCTGGGAACGGCGGCAAATCAGTGGAGTAACGGCAGAGAGGAGCTTTTGCAGTCAGCCGCTCAAATCATCGCACATTTAAAACAGCGGGAAGCCGGACTTAGAAATGAAAACGACGGGGATCTTTCCGGTAAAGCAGCGCAGGTTTTTGCTCATAGCTATGACCATAGATACGGAGGTTTTGGCGGCGCGCCGAAATTTCCTGTGCCGCATAATTTATTATTTCTGATGCTGTATGCACAGATAAATCATGAGCCGGAAATTCTGGAAATGGTGGAAAAGACGCTGCTGCAGATGCGAAAGGGAGGCATCTTTGACCAGATTGGAGGAGGATTTTCCAGATATTCTACGGATAAATATTTTCTTGCGCCCCACTTTGAAAAAATGCTGTATGACAACGCCCTGCTGATTATCGCATATTCAGCGGCGTATAAGCTGACCAGGAAGCAGATTTATCTGGATACGGCTATAAGAACGGCGGAATATGTGCTTCGGGAAATGACGTCTTCTGGCGGCGGATTTTACAGTGCGCAGGATGCTGACAGCGAGGGGGAGGAAGGGAAATATTATACTTTTACGTTGGGTGAGATTATGGATGTCCTGGGAAAAGAGAAGGGAAAGCAGTTTGCAGATACCTTTGATATAACGGTTGGCGGTAATTTTGAGGGCGTAAACATTCCGAATCTTCTTGCGAGCGATAATTTGAACGCCGATTTCAGAGAGGAGCTCAGGAAACTGTACAGTTATCGGAAGAATCGGAGAAAACTGCATCTTGACGATAAGATTCTGGTTTCCTGGAATTCGATGATGATTGCGGCGCTGGCTGTGTTATACAGGGTTTCGGGAGAAGAGAATGATCTTCAGGCAGCGGTAAAGGCACAGAACTTTATAGAAAATTATTTGAGCGAAGGCCCTTATCTTTTTGCGAGCTGGCGTGATAATAAGAAGTCGGAGAAGAGCTTTCTGGATGATTATGCATTTTACACGGCTGCATTGACGGAGCTGTATCATTCCACTCTGGACAGGACTTATCTTGAAAAGGCGGAGGACTTCTGTAAGAAAGCATGCGAGCGGTTTTGGGATGACAAAAACGGGGGATTTTATCTATCCGATTCGGGCAGCACAGAGCTGTTCATGAATCCAAAGGAGACTTATGACGGCGCGGTTCCAAGCGGAAATTCAGTCATGGCATATAATTTTGCGCGGCTGTATCTGCTGACCGGGAAAGAGGATTATAGGGAGTATGCGGATAAGCAGATTCGCTATATGTCTTCCGGGGCGCAGAATTATCCGGCAGGATACAGTATGTTTTTATTTGCAAAGCTGATTTTTGAGAATCCGCCGGAACAGATCCGGATTGTCTTAAAAGAGAACGCGGATTTGGAACAGATAAAAAATAAGCTTCCGTTACTTGCGGATATAACCGTAGTGAACGAAAGCAAAGAGTATCCTATAATCAATGAGAGAACGACCTTTTATGTGTGTAAGAATCACACCTGCTATGCGCCGTCCAATACGTTTTGTGGATGAAGCTTATCATCGCGTGCTCAAATTCGGTGAATTATACTGCCTGTGCTGCATTCTGCCGGGAACCCGTCCAGCAGAGTGACAGCACAGACAGTGTATTTGTCAAAATGCAACATGTATTTTGATTATAACCTTTTGAGAAATTACCGCGGGTAGATTAAATGTTCTTCGGTAATTTCATTTAACACATTCTTCAAATATCTGTCTGCCAGGTAGTTGGCCATCGGCAGGTTCATATCCAGATAGTTGCCGCAGTCCTTTGGCGACGCGCCCGGTACTTCTTCTTTGAAATCCCGGATAAATGTAAACATTTCTCTCATTAACGGAACAATATCCTTCGATTCATATTCGCCTGCAAGCAGAAGATAGAAACCGGTCCGGCAGCCCATAGGACCGAAGTAGATAGTCTTGTCTCCATATTCAGAGTGATTTCTAAGGAAGGTAGCGGCCAAGTGCTCGATGGTATGCATCTCGGCAGTGTTCATGACCGGTTCATCATTAGGGCTCGTCATACGCAGGTCAAAGGTGGTGACCGGGCGTTCCTCCACATAGTCGATTCTTGATACGTATACGCCGGGTACTAACTTGATGTGGTCTATGGTGAAGCTTGTTATTTTCTCCATAAATGTCGTCTCCTTTCGATTACTTTTGTGGCAGATTACAGGGCGGTTATCCTGTAAACCTACTATATTATGATAACATGAATTTTGGAAAATAGCTATGTAAAGAGGAAGAAAACTGTGTTATACTAGGAAATAGTGTTACAGTTCACACGTCGGCTGGAGCAGGCGCCGCGTGAATTATAACGGGCTGTGAAAATGGAGGTTTTTTGTAATGAAGTTATATCTGATACGTCATGGAGAAACAGATTATAATAGGCAGAAGCGGAATCAGGGGCAGATTGACGTGCCGCTGAATGAGTATGGAAGGAAACTTGCGGCAAAGACCGGAGAGGGACTTCGCAGCGTTCCTTTTGACTTGTGTCTGTGCAGTCCGTTAGGACGCGCCAGGGAGACGGCGGAGTTAATTCTTGAGGGCAGGGATGTGCCTGTGATTACAGACGAACGGATTATAGAAGTGTCATTCGGAAGTTATGAGGGCAGACGCTGGGACCCGAAAGCCTGGGATGAATCTATGCCGAAGGAATTTCAGTGCTTCTTTGATGAACCGGGGAAATATCAGGCGCCCCCGGATGGAGAAAGTCTGGAGGACTTAAAGAGACGCACCGGAGATTTTCTAAAGGATATCTGTCACAGAGAGGAATATCAGGATGATATCATACTGGTATCTACCCATGGGGCGGCTTTAGCGGGAATCCTGGCTAATATCAAGGAATTGCCGGTGGAGCGGTTCTGGGGAGATGGGTGTAGCAGGAACTGCGGCGTAACGGAAATATTGGTAACGAACGGCGTACCAGAGATTTTGACAGAGAATGTTACATATTATTAAAATGTCTGGATAGAAGATGGAGGAAATGATTATGATTGGCGATAAGAAGGTATTATTCAGCGGAATGCAGGCAACAGGGAATCTGACTCTCGGGAATTATCTGGGAGCGCTTAAGAACTGGGTATCGTTAAGCGACGAATATGAGTGTTTTTACAGCGTGGTAGATATGCATTCCATTACGGTAAGGCAGAATCCCGCGGAACTTCGCAAGCGGGCAAGAGCTCTCTTAACACTGTATATTGCGGCAGGGCTTGATCCGAAGAAGAACTGTATCTATTATCAGTCCCATGTGTCGGGCCACGCAGAGCTTGCCTGGATTCTGAACTGTTTTACTTATATGGGAGAGCTGAACCGTATGACCCAGTTTAAGGATAAATCCGCGAAGCACGCGGACAATATTAACGCAGGGCTTTTTACCTATCCGGTACTGATGGCGGCGGACATCCTTTTGTATCAGGCGGATGTGGTGCCGGTTGGCATCGACCAGATGCAGCATCTTGAGATTACCCGGGATATTGCGCAGAGATTTAACAATATATACGGCGATGTGTTTACCGTCCCGGAAGCTTATATCGGCAAGGTGGGCGCGAAGATTATGAGTCTGCAGGAACCTTCTAAGAAGATGTCCAAGTCCGACGAGAACCCGAACGCGAGTATCTATCTGATGGATGATCCGGATGCGATTATGAGGAAATGCAAGCGCGCAGTGACGGATTCCGAGGCGCAGATTCTCTATAGGGAGGAGCAGCCGGGAGTGAAGAATCTGATTGACATTTACAGCGCCTGCACTGGTAAGACGCCGGAGGAGGTTGTGAAGGAATTTGACGGCAGAGGGTACGGCGACTTTAAGCTTGCGGCAGGCGAAGCGGTGGTTGCTGTACTGAAGCCGCTGCAGGATGAAGTGGCAAGGCTGAATCAAGACAAGGCTTATATTGACGGGATTATTAAGGAAAATGCAGAGAAAGCGAATTATTACGCCATGAAGACGCTGCGCAAGGTACAGAAGAAGGTCGGATTCCCGGAGCGGGTACGTTAATTGCCGGAAGATAGATAAGGAGAACAGGAAAGAGAATATGGAGATACGAACAGCAGGACAGCAGAAGTATTATGACTTTATAGAGGAAAGAGAAAAGAGCTTAAGGCTGGGGATGATTATCTGGATTAGTCTTCTGGCGGCAGCGCTGCTTGCGATTCTGGCAGGCGGGATGCTGGGATATATTCTTGCAGTTCTTGGAGCTGCTCTGGGAGTGTTGACTATCCGTTCCCAGAAAGCTCTCAGAAACAAACTTGACAGAATAGCAGACAGAGAAGACTTCTTCAATCAGCTTATTGAAGCAGAGACTGTAGAGATACCGGATTACCGGCTGATTATAACAAGGGAGTATGCGCTGCAGTATAGGAATGAGGTGTTCATTTATCCGTTAAAAGATATGGATAAGGTGGAGGTTGGAATCAGGCAGCAGGGAGAGTACCGGCAGAAGACATTGTTCCTGACAGATAAGGCGGGAGTGCGCAATGAAATAGCGGTCTGCGGACGGAGAGAGCAGGAGAGGGCTTTTGATTTGGCGTATCATATGCTGCATGATAACTTATAATTTTAAGATAAATGTACTGCCGCCTTCTTTTGTATCCTGTACATATAATTCGATTCCCTGAATCTCAGCAAGAACGGCCGCGATGGACAGCCCCAGTCCAAAGTGATCTTTTTTATTTCTAGATTTATCGCCGCGGTAAAACCGCTCGAAAATCAGCTTCTTTTGTGCATTGGGGATACCGGGTCCGAAATCAATAACGGAAATCAGCATATGAGGACGGATATATTCCGCCCGAAGGATAATTCGCCTGTTCCGGATATCCGGCATATTACCGGCGCTGTCAGCTTGTTCTTTGTAATCTGAAGTACAGCGGGTATTTGAGAAAGCGTATGCAACGGCATTATCCAGAAGGATAGAGAGAATCTGCGTACATAGTCTGGGGTCTGCGCGCACAGCCGGAGGGGGGATTTCCGGAAGTTCCAGAAGAAGTCTTCCATTTTTAGCAAGGCAGGCAGGCTCGTACAATTCCAGCAGATGAAGCAGCAGTTCGTCTATTTCAAAGTATTCTTTTTTTACCTCCCAGTTTCGCTGCTCCGCAGAAGCGAGAAGAAGGAGGCTGCGAATCAGAGAGCTTCCCCGGCGGCATTCGTTTCGGATTGTCTCCAGAAGTCTTTTATTCTTATCCTGTTTTACGAAAATGGCGTCGGCTGACGTCTGGATAACGCTGAGGGGAGAGCGCAGTTCATGGGAGGCCGCAGCTACAAAATCCTGCTGTTTCCGATAGGTTTCTTCCAGAGGTTTTAGAGACCCGGCTACAAACCGGCGTCCGGTACAGAATAAAAGCAATATGCCAAGGCTGTCAATCATCAGATAAAAACAGCCGGTTTGTAAAAGTCTGTTTCGATTCGGAGTAATATCCTGCAGAAGAATCAGCTTCTTATAGCCGGAACCGCCGCTGAGACTCAGAATGTTTCCGAGATAAACGTCCCGTTTATTTCCTTTTATCTGGAAAATAGAGGATTGCAGAATATTGGAAGATATAGGGCGGGAGGCAGGATAAATGCCCTCTCTCTTTGCAAAGTCTTCTGCGCGTGCTAATAAAGTCTCCCGGCTGGTGGAAGGATGATAAGCGCCTGGAAAGAAGAGAGGCGTGTTATTTTCTTCTATATAGATGATCAGAGCGCTTTTTTTCTCCATCTCAGACAGATAAGAATCTGCAAAGATGGACTCTGTCTGCAGGCTGGACGTCAGGATAAACAGTTGATCCTGAAAATGCGAACGATCCTTATTCTTCTGGGCGGAGATGTAGAACAGGAATGCAAAGGACAGAATCAGGGTCATAATGAGTCCGGTGCTTATTGTATAGAGAAATACGAGTTTTTTTTGTAAATTAGGAAACATGTTTTCCCTCCAGTCGGTAGCCCACTCCATGTATGGTTTCAATGGAAGCTGCACTTTTTAAAATTCTTAAATGTTTTCTTAAAAAATAGACATATGTATCCAAATTGCCATCTTCAACCGTTCCGTCCGGTCCCCAGATACGGGAAAAGATTTGCTCTCTGGTCAGCGTTTTCTCCGGATTGCGGAGAAAAAATTCCAGAAGAAATGCTTCGCGTCTGGAAAGCTGACGTTTGGAATTCTGACAAAAAAGGATTCGGGTATCTGTGTCGAACTGTATATCCAGAAAGGAAAGCTTGTCTGAGCTTGTAAAGGCATGGGGGCGTCTGGAAAGGGCGCGAATACGCGCCAGCAGTTCCTTCGTATCGTAGGGTTTTACCAGATAATCATCGGCTCCGCAGTCCAGCCCGTCAATCTTATCGCCTACAGAGCCCAGGGCAGTCGTTAGAATTATGGGGGCGGCGATATGATTTTGCCGAATCGAGCGCAGAATTGAGAGCCCGTCAATCTCTGGCAGCATCCGGTCTAACAGAATCAGGTCATAAGCGCCGGACATGGCGAAATAAAGTGCCTCGCTCCCGGTGTGGCAGACAGATACGGTATGATTACAGGAATGAAGCTGTAAAGTTAAGGCTTCGCACAGTTCCCTGTCGTCTTCTATGATTAAAATATGCATCTCACATTCTCCTTCCTGTTCAAGTATTACATTTTAGTATACCAGACAATTCTCAAAAAAATCTTTAAGAAATTGTTAGGGATTTCCAAGTTTTTTTGAGAAAAGATTTGTATGATAAAAGGCAGTTCCTGATTCCGCCAGTGCGGTTGGGAACCGCCTGCCGGAAACGGTGAGCTAACGATTTTTGAAGGAGACGGATAACTATGGGAATGAACAGAACCTTGAAGTATGAAAAACGAATGGCGGCGTGTTTGCTATGCATTCTTCTGCTGTCTGCGACAGCGGCAGGACTGCTTAGCGGGTGCGGGAGCAAAGGTATAGGAGATAAAGAGAACGCCGGCGCAAAAGGGCGGTATGTGGAGCAGGATATCGAACTTACGCTTCAGCAGGGAGAAGAGGCGCTGAATCTGACGAAATCGAAGGACGGCAATCCGGTGCTTTTCACACTGCTGAATGATACACAGGTCTTCCGGTACGAGTATATGGAAGGGGAGTGGAAGCAGACTTCTCTGGACTGGATTAGCAGTCTTTATCAGGGAAGAGAAATTTATTTTCAGGAAGTTCAGGAGACGGCAGAGGGCGTGCAGTATGTCAGAGGCGTCAATATGGAAATGCTGCCTCTGCTTGCAAGGAGCACAGACGGTCAGTCCGGAGAGGAACTGACGGTGCCTAAGCTGGCGGAGCAGGGCGAGTACGGGTATCCGGCGGTGACCTGCCTGCAGATTGACGGGGCCGGTAATCTCTGGATGAATGATTTGTATGAGTCGAAATTCATGGTTATTTCGCCGGAGTCTCTGGAAGTGGTGAAGGAAATCAACAGCGCGCAGGGATTTTCCAGCGAGCAGAAGATGCTATTTGCCGCAGAGGACGGAGCTGTGGCCGCAAATACAGAGGATGGCATTTATACGGTCTTTGATTCGGACTTCAATGAGAAAGGAAAGCTTTCGGTAAAAGCTCAGAATATATTCAGCATGTGCGGCAAAGGAGACGAGTGGTATCAGGTTTCGCCGGAAGGAATTATGCGCTTTGCACTGGGAAATGAAATCAGCGAGAGGCTGATGGACGGCAGTATGGGAGCTATGGGTTCCTCTGTAAATGCGGCGGCTGGAATTACAACCGGGGAGGAAGATGATTTCTATGTGCTTTACCGGCAGGAAAAGGCGGGAAGCTTCAGTTTGAAGCATTACGTATATGACGCAGAGATAGAAGCCTCGCCGAAGAATACCCTGAAGGTATTCGGACTTTCAGAAAATGCAGCGATTCAGGATGCGGCGATTGGATTTCAAAAGGCCCATCCGGATACGAAGGTGGAATATCAGAGCTCGGGTGGGGAAGAGGGATTGTCCATGGATGATATCCGTACTCTGAATACAGAGCTTCTTGGCGGTAATGGAGCGGATGTACTCCTGCTTGACGGTCTTCCAGCAGAAGCATACATGGAGAAAGGAATCCTTGCGGACCTTACGGAACTGAAGGAAGAGCTTACAGAAGAAGATTCTTACCTTGAGGAAATACTTGCTAATACTGCAGAGCAGGGTGGAAAAATCTATGGAATGCCGGTTAAGTTCAGTATTCCGGTGATATATGGCAGCAAGGAAACAATGGAGGCGCTTGCCAGCCTTGGGAGTCTGAAAAACTATATTTCAAAGCATCCGGACGCCAGCGTCTTTGGGATTGCGGACAGAACTTATATCCGGGATTTTCTCTTCCAGCTCTATGAGGATGAATTATTTACAGAGGATAGGAAAGTCGACAAAGAGAAGATGGAATCTCTTCTGGAAATAGAACAGATACTTGCAGTTAATGCAAAGGCACATATTTTTGACGAGATGAATGCGACGGAAATGAGCATGGGCACTTCAGCGAAGCTCTTCAGGCAGGGGATGTTTTCAAATCCCGGAAGCGCAGCGATTTTGCATTATGAAGAAGGAGCGGCTACTGCCAGAATCGGGAGCATGGCAGATATGATGATTCCCTATGCTGTGATGCGGCAGAAGAATCTGGCTCCGAATACGATACAGGATTTTTACTGTCCGCAGGGAATTGTGGGAATCATTGCAAATTGCGGGCAGAAGGAGCTGGCAGAAGAATTTGTGAGATACTTATTCTCCAAAGAAGTACAGAGTGTGCAGACTGACAATGGATTCCCAGTTCTTGTCTCAGAATTAGAAAATACAAAGTATGAGATAAACAGTAAGTATGCACAGGAATTGGGAGTATCCTCAAGCTGGAACTTTGAGGGGGAAGAGCCGATAGAGGTGGAAGCAGGATATCCTACGATGGAAGAGGCAGAAAGACTGATTGAACTGTGTAAGACTTTAAAGAATCCGGCAGTGCAGGATTGTGTTCTCTGGAATATATACCAGACGGAAGCAGACCGGTGCCTGGAGGGAAGTATTGATGCAGAAACAGCGGCAAAGAATATCGCCCAGAAAGCGGATACCTATCTTGCCGAGTAGAAGGAAATGGCAGGGGAAATTCCGGGATGGAGAAAACGAGAGAGCAGGAACGGATATCTGTTCCTGCTTCCAAGCCGGCCCGGTACAGGGAGTGGGCAGTGTTTTATATTAGCTGTAGATTATTGGGAAAGGGCATGGTACAATGAAAGAATAAGAGAGGGAAATTATTATGAAGAGATTTAGGGTATTAAAG
Source organism: uncultured Lachnospiraceae bacterium (assembly GCA_949742505.1). Taxonomy (GTDB): domain Bacteria; phylum Bacillota; class Clostridia; order Lachnospirales; family Lachnospiraceae; genus Claveliimonas. Next base: position 15,917 of record CATJPU010000201.1, read on the forward strand.
AAATCTGGCATATTCATTTGTACATTGTTCTTAACCTTAGCTGCAGGAGCGGCAGTTCAGGCCAAAGACGTCGGAGACTACACTGACGTACATCCGGGGGACTGGTTCTACCGGACTGTGGCGGACGTTTCGGAAAAGGGACTGATGACAGGGACGAACGAGACAACTTTCGGACCGGCCCGGAATTTAGAAAGAGGGCAGCTGGCGACAATTTTATACCGCATGGCCGGAGGTTCAGATACGGAATATACGTATATCTTTCCGGATGTAGCGGACGGAATGTTCTATTCGGTACCGGTAACCTGGGCGTATCAGGCGGATGTTATTACCGGTTATAACGACGGCACATTTGGTCCCGGCGATAAGATTACCAGAGAACAGTTAGCCACGATGCTTTACAGATACGCGGAAAAATTCGGGATGGATACTTCCGCAAGCGGTAATATTTACGAATATCCGGACGGTAACAGCGTTACGGACTTTGCGAGAGACGCTGTCTCATGGGCGGTGGGTTCGGGTATTATCAAGGGAGATAAGGGAAATATTAACCCCCAGGGAGATGTAAGCAGAGCGGTGTGTGCGACGATGATAGCCAGGTTCATTGCGCCGCCTTCTGCAGCGCCGTCTGTAACTGGGGCTCTGCATGTGGACGGAGGCAGACTCTGCGGAAGCGACGGAACTGGGGTACAGCTGAAGGGAATCAGTACCCATGGTCTTGCGTGGTTTCCTGAGTATGTCAATGAAGACTGCTTCCGGCAGCTTCATGAGGAATGGAAGGTGAATGTGATTCGTCTTGCCATGTATACGGCGGAATCCGGGGGCTATTGTACGGATGGAGACAAAGAAGCATTAAAGAATCTGATTCGTAAAGGCGTTGCATATGCGAAGAATCAGGATATGTACGTGATTATTGACTGGCACATTTTATCAGACTGTAATCCTAATATGCACCGGAACGAGGCGAAGGAGTTTTTTGCAGAGATGTCGGCGGAGTATGCGGATGAGAAGCATGTTCTGTATGAAATCTGCAACGAGCCAAACAGCGGAACCGGCTGGGGAGAGATTAAGTCCTATGCGGAAGAAGTGATAAGTGTGATCCGCGCTCATGATGAAGACGGAGTAATTCTTGTGGGAACGCCTAACTGGTCCCAGTTTGTAGATGAGGCGGCTACGGACCCGATTACGGGCTATGATAATATCATGTATACTCTTCACTATTATGCGGCGACTCATACCGATGATTTGCGAAACCGAATGGCAGCCGCGCTGGATAAGGGGCTTCCAGTCTTCGTGTCGGAATATGGAATCTGCGACGCCAGCGGCAATGGCGCTATCAATGAAGAACAGGCAAATCAGTGGATGGAACTTCTCGACAACCGGGGAATCAGTTCTGTAGCCTGGAATCTGTCTAATAAGGCGGAAACTTCTGCGATACTCAAATCGTCCTGTCATAAAACCAGCGGGTTTGAGGAAAGCGATTTGAGCGATTCAGGGAAATGGCTCTACAATATGCTGACCGGAGAGCGAAGGCAGACTGGTTCCGATGAGAAGGAAAAGGAAGAAGATTCCGGAGAGTCTGAGGACGGGAATACGCTGACAAGCGGCGATATCAGGATTCAGGCGAGCATCAAAAACAGTTGGGAAGAAGGGGGTAAGAAGGTATATCAGTACGAGCTTGTACTGAAAAATATGGCTGACAGAGCATGTACCAGCTGGGAGATTGCGATTCCATTTCACAGCGATATCACGTTATCGAGCGGATGGAACGGCAATTACAGGGTGGACGGAAAAGTTCTGCACATTACGTCAAAGGAGTATAATGGAAAGATTCCGGCAGGCGGGACGGCGTCCGATATCGGATTTATCGTAAAGGGCGGGGATGGGATTCAATTTTGATAGCGGAATGCAAATGGAATGAAAAGCTATATCAGGACGGCAGTTTGATAACAGACTGCTGTCTTTCATTGATAAAGGGAGTCTGGTAACGTTCGGTGACGACGGATTCGTATAAATCTGCGGCATAGATATCCGTATTTAGCATGGAGCTGCCGGGAAAATCCAGAAGCTTTTTCTGTGATAATCTGGTGATAACCGGAATCTGTGACTTTCTTTTTATCAGTCCTAACAGGGCGGCGTCTGCTTCTCTGAATCCCAGCATCCGGGCATAGAAAATGCGGCCGGCCTGACCGTAATTTGCCATATCCTGTCTGGCGATTTCTAACAGGATGTGAAAAAGAGATCGGCTGATACGGCTGTAGGTCAGTTCTTTTGTCTTCAGAAGTTCGCAGAACTGTTCCAGATTCAGAAAATCATTGCGGCAGTTTACGATGCGGTTGGCGAGTTCAGGATTCACATCTGCATAGCGGGTCAGACTGTCCGCAGTCTCTGATAACAGTCTGGCTTTAAGAAGAAGAGAAAAGTCATTGCTCTGTATAGGGAATTTTTGGCGGTAAGCGTTCTGGATTGCGGCAAGGCAGTCTTTGGGAATTTGCCGTTCTATTACGGAAGGAGAGTCAATATTTGCCCGGATAGCGGAGGCGGAACTAAAATCATGACTGATTGCGGTATCATGGTATCCGGCTCCGGTCCGGCGGATGGTGTATGCTCTTATAGGACTGTCTAGTCGTTTCAGCGCTTTTAGGTATTCGATTCCCAGAATATTATTTGGCGCAGAGAGGATTCCGGCGTACTGCTTCAATGCCTGCTGTCTTGCCAGAGGGAAAGAAAGGCCCGCTTTCAGGGCGTCTTTCAGGGAAGCCTTATAGTCGTCCGGCTCTTCTGCTAAGATGTCTGCGATTTCTTCCAAAATCTGTATCTCGCCGCATTCGCTTCCGAAACAGACGGCGTCCACACAGCCGAGTTTATCAAGGAGAGAGACGGCGCCCATGGCAAAATATTCTGCGCTGGAGACGGCGTAACATACCGGAAGCTCCATAACCGCCGATACGCCGGAGAGCAGGGCGCATTTAGTCCGCAAATGTTTAGGCATAATGGCGGGAGCGCCCCGCTGAACGAAATTGCCGCTCATGACGGCGATGACAGAATCGGCTCCGGTAACCTTCTTTGTCTGCTCGATGTGGTACAAATGACCTTTGTGAAATGGGTTATATTCGGTAATCAGTCCTGCGACTTTCATGAGAATCTCCTTGTATAATGATTTTAAATTGATTATACTATAGAAAGAAAATTACCGCAAATACCTGAGAACTTCCTTTTTATGGAATGTGTGAACGGGTTACTGTTCATACGTCTTCTGGAGGACGTGGGTTGAATTAGGCAAATATCTCTTAGCAGACGGAGTAACATTCGGGCGAACTACCGACTAACGGAAACTAAGCCGCTCAGAGAGGAAGGATGAGTGTTTGCGGGCTCTGAGTCAGACAGCAGAAGAAGGGGGTGCAAGATGGGAATGAAAAATAATATGAATCCTGTTACTGCGGAAGAATGGGGACAGGCTGTTGCGTCCAGCGAATTTGATTATGATTACGCGGACGAGCGGGAGGAACTGACCATTGAACGTATTCAGCGGATGCTGGAGCTTCGGAAGTTTAAGGAATTGAAGGATGAGTTAGAACACAATATGTACCCCGTTGACCTTGCAGATATATTGGAGGAAGTAAATGAAAAACAGCTGGTGCTGATTTTCCGTCTGCTTGTGAAAGAGGAGGCGGCAGAGACATTTGCCTACATGAACAGCGATTTGCGAGAGGTGCTGATTAATGCGCTGACGGATTCGGAGCTTGAGGAAGTCATGGAGGAGATGTATTTGGATGATACGGTTGACGTGCTTGAGGAAATGCCGGCGAATGTGGTTGACCGTCTTCTTATGGCGACCGACGAAGAGAAAAGGGTGCAGATTAACCTGCTCTTACAGTATCCGGAGGACAGCGCCGGAAGCGTAATGAATGTGGATTATATCGCGCTTTCGAGGGATATGACGGTAGAGGAGGCAATTCTTAAAATCCGGCAGGTAGGTCTGAATCGGGAGACCATTTATACATGCTATGTGACGGAGAAAAAGAAGCTGATCGGCGTGGTAGATATTAAGGATCTGCTGACCACCGGAGAGTCCAGAATGGTGGAAGAGATTATGGACACGAACATGCTCTATGCGCATACGACTGACGACCAGGAGGATGCAGCCAGAACTATTATGAAATATGGTCTGATTGCCCTGCCGATTGTGGATCATGAGATGTGCATGGTCGGTATTGTGACGGTTGACGACGCGATGCTGGTATTGCAGGAAGAGGAAACGGAAGATATCAGCAGGATGGCGGGCGTCAATCCTGGAGATGATTCTTATTTTGGAACAACTGTATTCGAGCATGTAAAAAGCAGGCTCCCATGGCTGCTGTTCCTGATGCTGTCCGCGACGGTGACTCAGATGATTATGAACAGTTATGAGGCGGCTCTTGCCCTGATGCCGCAGATTGCGGGATTCGTGCCCATGCTGACCGGTACCGGAGGAAACTGCGGCTCCCAGAGTTCTACGCTGGTGATTCGGGGGCTTGCGGTTGGCGAGATTGAGTTCGGGGATTTGTTTAAGGTCATCTGGAAAGAGGTAAGAGTAGCTGTGTGCATCAGCCTGATTCTTGCGACGGTGAACGGCGTGCGGATTATGCTGATGGGCCAGGGGGATGCGCTGATGGCGTTTACCATTGGAGTGACCATGGCATGTACGGTTGTGATTGCAAAAGTGGTGGGATGTACGCTGCCTCTGGCGGCGAAAAAGGTGGGGCTGGACCCGGCGATCATGGCGACGCCGCTGATTTCAACCCTGGTGGATATCAGTACCATCAGCGTGTATTTTGCGATTGTGAGCTATGTGTTCGCACTGGCGTAATTGCTGCAAAAAAAAGAAAGCTTCTAGGGCCATATTCGCTCAGAAAAGGAATTCTGTAGATTGCAAAATATAATCATATACTAAACATGGAGGTGAAGACAGTGAATGTATTAAGAAAAGAAGAAGTCTATACAATAGATGATATTTATGTTTTGCCAGATGGAGAGCGTGCTGAATTGATTGATGGAAAAATATATTACATGGCTCCACCTAATACAAAACATCAGAGGCTGGTTTCTGACTTACATTACCAGATAAAAGACTTTATTAAACGGAATCATGGTGAGTGTGAGGTATTTCCAGCTCCATTTGCAGTATTCTTGAATGAGGATGATATAAATTATGTTGAGCCGGACATATCTGTTATCTGTGACAAAGACAAGATAACAGACAGGGGATGTAATGGCGCCCCGGATTGGGTTATTGAAATTGTTTCACCAGGGAACAGGTCAATGGACTATTTTACAAAATTGTTTAAATATCGAACGGCAGGCGTCAGGGAATATTGGATTGTTGATCCTGCAAAAGAAATGGTTACAGTATACAGATTTGAAAAAGAGACAATGGAAGAATACTCTTTTGGTGAGAATGTACCTGTTGGAATTTATGAAGAATTTTCTATCGCAGTAGAGTAATTTTCAAAAAAGAACCCTTTCGTATCATCACATAGGAGTATGGAGCTGCGATTTTGAAGTCTGTGCCGGTAGATACATGGAGGAAATTCCAATCGCCGGATTGCATGGGAAATAAAACATGTTGACAGGAATTTAACAGGAAAGAAACCTTGTCCATGAGGATTCTTTGTATTATAATAAAATTATCTGAGAAAATATGGAAAGGAGTCTTTAAATCATGGGATTTATAGATGAAATCAAAGCAAAAGCAAAGTCAAATGTTAAGACAATCGTTCTTCCGGAGACAGAGGACGCAAGAACCTACGAGGCTGCAGAGAAGATTTTGAAGGAAGGCACCGCGAAGCTGGTTCTGATTGGAAGCGAGGAAGAAATCGCAAAGAATAAAGGTTCTTTCGATATTTCAGGGGCAGTAATCGTAGACCCTGCAACCAGCGATAAGACGGAAGAGTATATTGCCAAACTGGTAGAACTTCGCCAGAAGAAGGGTATGACAGAAGAGCAGGCAAGAGAGCTTCTGCTTAAGAGTTATACTTACTACGGCGTTATGATGGTGAAGATGGGCGACGCAGACGGCATGGTATCCGGAGCATGCCATTCCACAGCGGATACCTTAAGGCCATGCCTGCAGATTTTGAAGACTAAGCCGGGAACCAAGCTGGTATCTTCTTTCTTCGTTATGGTAGTGCCGGATTGCGATATGGGCGAGAACGGAACCTTCGTATTCTCCGACTGCGGTCTGGAGCAGAATCCGGATTCTGAGAAGCTGGCGGCTATTGCTCTGTCTGCAGCAGAGTCCTTCAAGCTCTTAGTGGGCGATGAGCCGAGAGTTGCCATGCTGTCACACTCCTCTATGGGAAGCGCGAAGCATGCAGATGTAGATAAGGTAGTAGAGGCAGTGAAGATTGCCAAAGAGAACGCGCCGGAGGGCGTGATGGTAGACGGCGAGCTTCAGCTTGACGCGGCGATCGTTCCTTCTGTGGGCGCTTCTAAAGCGCCAAACAGCCCGGTTGCAGGTAAGGCAAACGTGCTGGTATTCCCGGATCTGGATGCTGGAAATATCGGATACAAGCTGGTGCAGAGACTGGCAAAGGCAGAGGCTTACGGACCAATGACCCAGGGAATTGCAGCGCCGGTAAACGACCTGTCCAGAGGATGCAGCGCAGACGATATCGTTGGCGTTGTTGCAATTACAGCAGTACAGGCTCAGGCAGCTGACAAATAAGAAATGAAGAGAGGTAGATACCAATGAATGTATTAGTGATTAATTGCGGAAGTTCATCTTTAAAATTCCAGTTAATTAACTCAGAATCCGAGCAGGTTCTTGCAAAGGGGCTCTGCGAGAGAATCGGAATTGACGGACGGCTGACCTACCAGCCGGCAGGCGGGGAGAAGGCAGTTTCTGAGAAGGCTATGCCCACCCATACAGAGGCAATCCAGTTTGTAATCGACGCGCTGACAGACGAAAAGACCGGTGTGGTTCAGAGTCTGGATGAGATTGGCGCAGTCGGCCACCGGGTGGTACATGGCGGCGAGAAGTTTACCAAGTCTGTTGTGATTACAGACGAGGTAAAAGCGGCCATTGAAGAGTGCAACGACCTTGCGCCTCTTCACAATCCGGCCAACTTAATCGGAATCAATGCCTGTCAGTCTTTGATGCCGAATACTCCGATGGTGGCTGTATTTGATACCGCGTTCCATCAGACCATGCCGGAGAAGGCATATATGTACGGTCTGCCATATGAATACTATGACAAATACAAAGTAAGACGTTACGGCTTCCATGGCACAAGCCACAGCTTTGTATCCAAGAGAGCGGCGGAACTTGCTGGAAAGTCATATGATTCGGTGAAGACTATCGTATGTCATCTTGGCAACGGCGCAAGTATCTGCGCGGTAGAGAACGGCAAGTCCGTAGATACTTCCATGGGCCTGACTCCTTTGGAGGGTCTGGTAATGGGAACCCGTTCCGGCGATATTGATCCGGCGATTATGGAATTTATCGCAAAGAAGGAAGGACTTGACATTGCAGGTCTGATGAATGTGCTGAACAAGAAGTCAGGCGTAGAAGGTGTGTCCGGAGTGTCCAGCGATTTCCGGGATTTGGATCAGGCGGCCGACGAAGGAAATAACCGGGCGAAGATTGCACTGGATGTATTCATTTACCGCGTTGCGAAGTATGTAGGGGCTTATGCGGCTGCTATGAACGGCGTCGACGTGATTGCATTTACAGCCGGTATCGGCGAGAACGCAGGGAATGTACGCGCGGGCGTATGCATGTACCTTGGCTATCTCGGTATTGAGATTGATGAGGAAGCTAATAAAAAGCGCGGAGAGGAGATTACCATTTCCACAGCAGATTCCAAAGTAAAGGTTATGGTGGTTCCTACCAATGAAGAGCTTGCAATTGCAAGGGATACAGTTGCGCTGGTGTAGCGCGGAGAAATAGAACAGAATTGGAAGATGGTTTCCAATGTGAAATTAAGCGGGGCTTCTTAATAGAGGCCCTGTTTTTGCTTTGAGTTATAAAAATATTTCCGTAAGATATGCAATTTCGGCGGCAGGCATTTTAAAGCCGTAATATTCTGAAATAGAATCCAATGAGAACCCGACGACATGAAATTCACTGGAATGATTGTTGGCAAAGGCTTTTATGCCAGGATAATGCAGCGGTTCTTTGCGGATCAGCCGTTCAATCATATGCGCGCAGTGGAAGAAATACTTAATTGCCAGTTCATCCGTAAGCGGGCAGCCGAAAGAATCGGTAATCTTTTTTAAGGAATCTCTCATTAACGGCAGGACTTTGTAGATATTTATAAAACTAAGCGAGGGCTCCAAAAGCCGGCTGACGGCCTGAAGTACCAGCGGGGATATCTCAGGGATTACGGGGGTATTTTTTCCGGCGGTATTTGCAGCGGTCTCGGTAAGCATAGGCAGGCTGAACTGAAATTCAGTAATTTTTTGAAGGGTTTCGGCTATAAAATTAAGCGAAACATTAGAAAAACACTTTGCCGGAATCCGGAAGGCGCGGCTGATATAAGCGTCCAGCTCCGCCAAAGGTATTTCCTGCAGGAAGAGTAACAGTTGACAATTTGCGGTCTGTTCCTTAAGTAATAAGGAAATCTGCGCGTGAAAATGCTCCGCTCCTTCTTGTTCCGATAAATAAAGCGGCGCGACGGGAATATGATAACAGGATTTTAAATATGCGGCAATACTGCGGCAGACAGCGGGATCTCTGTAAAAAACGGCGGCGAGAATATTATTTTCCCTGCGCCACTGGTAAATGGTATCCAGAAGCGCGGCAGAATAAAGGACAAACAATTCGAGGCGGCTGTCGGAAAGGGACAGATTTAACTGTTCGGCGAAACGTCCGGCAGCCCCGAGTATAAAATCAGGAGTATACTTTTTGATATAGGAACTGTCGAAGGGCAGTTCTTCTTTGTTTCTGCGCATATTTTCTAAAAAGGCGTCTAATAACCGGCCGCTCCAGGATAAGAAAGGACTGCTTTTTTCCAAAGTCGGGAAGCGGCTATCCTGTTCTAATAGATTATACAGCGCTGCAGAATAGATATTTGAGGCGCCGGGGCGTGAAGAACGCGCGTGCCATAAATGCTCTAAGTATGCTTCCAGATTGCTTTTCAGATAATTGGAAACAGGAAGTCCGTCCTCAGAGCCGCCGGCAGAAGCAGCAGGGGCGGCCGGCGCCGGGGCAGGAAGCACGAAAGGAATCGAATCTTTGCCGATATATATGTAAGTCTGAAAATGTTCGTTAAGAAAATTGGAAAATTCAGACGAACGGGGGGCATAGAGCGCAGAAGTAAGAAGAGGCTCGGGAAGATATTCCGGATAGATATCCAGATAATCCGCGCCGTCCCGGTGATTTTTTGCGTAAGCAGCCGCGCAGAGTTGTTTGATCTGCGCCTGAATCGAGACAGAGCCTTCGGAGCAGACAGCGCATAGCAGGTAGTAGAGGAGATCTTTTCCGAATCTGATTTCTATATCCAGTATCTGCGCCTGCTTCTGGAAGAGGGTGCAGATATAATGAAAAAGATCTTCGGCAGTCCAGTCGCACATGGCAGGAAAGAAAATCTTCATAGGAAAATACTGGAAGATGGAGCTTTCGTTGTTGGAGAAAGCTTCTTTGCTGCAGGAAGCGACAATCAGAGTGTTGTTGCGGCGCACAAAATTATCCTCTCCGTAACGGGAGAAGGAGTTCTGCATCAGAAGGGTCTGGAATCGTTCTTCGATGGAAGGCGGCATATACTGGATATTGTTCAGGAATAAGATGCTCTCATTTGCTTTTTCTATCAGTCCTTTTCTGGCTGAGGAGGATGAAGTTGCCGACGCTCCGAAGAGCTGAAGGGAGATGTGATAGGCCGATATATTTTTTAATACAAAATGGCATTCATACGTATGCAGTTTTACGCCTGCCGCAAAGCGTCCGATCTGCTGTCCGTAGGAAAGCATGGCGGAAGCAAGAGTACTGCCGGGAACGGAATCCGGAAGGATGAAAAGACAGTGTAATTCGGGCCGCGGGTAACGTACGGCGGCTTCACATAACCCGGCTTCATGCTGAAAGGAGTAATCGTAAGGGCTGAATTTCAGAGAGATATCCTTTGAGTTGGCAGAAGAGCCGCCGGAAGTCTGCGTGCGCTCCTGCTCCAAATAATCTTTCAGAGTAAGTCCTACAGGGATGGTGGAGGGAACCTGGGCCGTCAGGGTGGACAGTACAGTACGATAGTGCAGGTAATGTGTCGGGCGTCCTAAAAACTTCATGGCTATGCCGTCGTTGTAGAGGGCGTTTAGTTCCCTGGAAGAAGTGGTTCTGTCAATTTTAAAATGATTGCTGATATCTAAGGCGGTGAGACCTCTGAGGTCAATTCCGTCCTTGTCCAGGTTTTTCTCAGTGTATTCTTTGAGATAGCGCGCTATCTTTTCTCTTCTGTTAATCATTAACAGTCTCCTTTTTTGGAAAAATATGTTTATAAAATCCTATATTAGTGACAAAATACCATTGTTTATATATTTAGAATGAAATTTTATGAAAATAGAGTGATAAAAATAAGGAGTTTCTATGATAGTATCATATATTATTTCAAAATGCAATTAATAAGAGTGATAGAAATCATGAAATCTGACTATATAAAAATAAAAAAGAACTTGCACAAAAGTAAAAAGTGACAAAAAATATAGCAAGATTGAAAATAAATTATACATATGATATAAAAAACTTGTCGATTCGATCAGATACCATGGTAAGTGTAAAGAAAGGATAAGAGTATGAAAATTTGTTTCTGCCGCGTAGATAATCGTCTGCTTCATGGACAGGTTACGAATGCCTGGACAAGAAAGTATAAAATCAGACAAATTTTTGTAGTAGACGACGAGCTGTGTAAGGACGATATTGCAAGGCGGGTATTGATGCTGGCGTCTCCGGCCAGGGTAAATACGAGAGTCTGTTCCGCCGAACAGATGACGGACGTCCTGCAGCAAAAAGAAGTATGCCGGAATAATGCAAAGGCGGCTATTTTATTGAAGACGATTAAAGATGCGAAAAGGCTGTTTGATAAAGCGGGTAAAATAACGGATACCTTAATCTTAGGAGGTATTTCCTGCGGTATAGGAAGGCATAAGGTATGTGAGCGTCTGTTTCTCAGTGAAGAAGAGAAGCGCATCGTCAAGGAGATTGCGGGAAAATATCATCTGCGGGTCGAGCATCGGATTCTGCCGGGAGACGTGCCGGTCGATGTGGTCCGCTGTTTGGAAAACGGCGGATAGGAACAGTTTTCAGGGAATCCGGAAAGGAGAGGACGAAAAGAGAAGAAATGATTACAAGACAAACGGAAGTGTTGAATAAGAGCGGCATCCATGCCCGTCCGGCGTCGGTCTTAGTCAATGAGGCAAAACGGTTTGAATCCCGCATCACGATTCAGAACCTGAACCGTACCAATATGGAATCAGTCAATGCAAAGTCAATGGTTATGGTACTGTCATTAGAAGCGGTCAAGGGCACGAGCGTAGCGGTTTCAGCCGAAGGAAAAGATGAACGGGAAGCAGTCGACGCGTTGATTGAACTGATTAACAATGGAATGAACGAATAAGTGGAAGGACGAGGAGGAAGAAACCTATGTTAGTATCAATGAAAGAATTACTGGATCATGCGAACGAGCACAATTACGCGGTTATGGCCCCCAATATTTTTTATGAACTGGACGCCCGTGCGTGTATATGCGCAGCCGAAGAGATGAACGCGCCGCTGATCCTCGATGTGGAATTTGGCTCGCATCCGGATATTATTACACAAGGGTGGCATCTGCGGCGGCTGGCGGAGATGTCTGGCGTTCCGATTGCAATCAATCAGGATCATGGAACGGATTTTACGCATGCGATTGCGGCGATTCGCGCGGGTTATACTTCCATTATGGCAGACCGGTCGTTCCTTCCGTATGAGGAGAATCTTGCTCAGGTAAAAGAGCTGGTGAAGATTGCTCATGCCGTAGGCGTATCCGTTGAGGCGGAACTTGGGCATGTGGGAAGCGTGGACGACGAGCCGACTGACAGGGAGAAGAGCTTTACCAGGCCGGATGAAGCCAGACATTATGTAGAAGAGACGGGAGTCGATTGTCTGGCTGTTGCAATCGGTACGGCCCATGGATTATATAAGGGAACGCCGACTCTGGATTTTGAGCTGCTGAAAGAACTGAAAGAGACCCTGAATCTGCCGCTGGTTCTTCATGGAGGAAGCGGGACGGGGGATGAAAATATTCAGAAAGCCTGCTCAATGGGAATCAATAAAGTCAATCTCTGCAGCGAGTTGTTACAGCATACATATATGAAGCTGCAGTCGGTGGACTGGAAGAACGACGACTTAGAACTGCTGTCTCATCATTACCAGGAGGGGTATGCGAAGCGGCTGAAAGAATATATCGCGCTGTCAGGAAGCGAAGGGAGAACCTGGAAACCGGAGAGGACTGCCGGGCTGAAGGACAGGAAGATTGTCTTCGGAGAAGGAGAAAATCAGGTGCGCTTCTTGTAATGCCAGAGCAATCTGGTGCAAATTGGGACGCATTTTGCAGAAAGCGATTTAGGATACGCTCTTGCATGAAAAATAGAATCTGTATGGGAGGATTTTCGTATGATTGGAATTATTGTAGCCACGCATGGAGGATTTGCAGCGGGGATGGTTGACGGAATGGAGCTGCTCTGCGGCAGACAGGAGAAAGTGGTTGCCTTCGGACTCAGAATCGAAGACGATTTGGATGCTTTCGCAGAAGAAATCATCCGTAAGGCCGATGAGCTGGACGATGGGGACGGCGTTCTGCTCCTGGTTGATTTTGTGGGAGGAAGCCCGGCAAATATTACCGGAGGCCTGCTTGCAGGCAGGCGGAATATGGAAGGAATCGCCGGAGTGAATTTTCCGATGCTCTTAGAAGCAATCAACAGCCGCGACGAAGGTACGCTGAAAGAATTGACAGACCAGTGTAAAGCAGTCGGCAGAATGGGAATTATAGATATCAAAGAACGTATGGAAGATATGGAAAAAGAAGATGAATAGAATAAAAGGAAGGAGAGGAAAGGTATGGCAGAAATAGCATTGATCCGCGTAGATTTTCGTCTGGTTCATGGACAGGTAGTCGTGAAATGGAGCAAGGTCGCAAAGGTATCGAAAATCATTGTTATCAACGACGTCATTGCAAAGGATAAGACCTTGAAGAGCGTCTATAAGATGGCGGCTCCGGCCGGAGTGAAAGTCCTGTGTTATTCCTTTGAAAAAGCAATGGAGAAGTATAAGGAAAGCCGGTTCGGCGACGGAAGGGTAATGGTTATGTTTAAGGATATTAACGACTGTTACAGGGCCTTTAAGGCCGGATTTGATATGCCAAAGCTTCAGTTGGGGAATGCTCCGAGAGGGGCGGATAAGAAGCCGCTGAGTAATGAAGTGTACGCAACCGGGAAAGAGATAGAACTGTTGAAAGAAATGGCAAAGGCGGGTGTGGATATTGTAATCCATACCATTCCGGAGGCAGCGGGCGTGTCATTTCGCAAACTGATTTGAGAGGAGGAGCAGGATGGAATTCGTATTGGCGATTGTATCAGGATTATTGTATTTCTTTGGGTCTGCACAGATTGGATATTGTTTTGCGGAAGGATTTGCATGGATGCCTCTCGTACAGGCCGTCGTATTTGGCGCGATTACCGGTCAGATGACTGACGCTATTATAATCGGAGCGACGATTTCGGCTCTCTATGTAAGCGTAGTACCGGCTGGAAATAATACTCCGGCGGATAGCTGCGCGGCTGGGGCAATTGCGATTCCGATAGCACTGATGTCGAATATGAATGTGGCGGCGGCTTCTGCCCTGGCAGTAAGCGTGGCGATTATCGGAAATCTTCTGCAGCCGATTCAGTATAATGTGAACGGAGTTTACGCCCATATATGCGATAAGCATGCGGCAAGAGGCGATTATAAAGCTATCGTCCGAACCTGCTGGATGTCATTGGGCTCCACCTTTCTGATTCGTTTTCCCATTGCCTTTGTAACAGTATACTTCGGGGCGGGTATGGTAGATAAGATGATGGCGGCTATGCCGGAATGGATCAGCAACGGACTGGCCGTATCGGGAGGCGTGCTTCCGGCGCTGGGGATTGCGGTAACATTGACCGTAATCGATAAGAATCAGTATATTCCGTTATTTTTATTCGGCTACTTTTTTGTAGTGGTAATGAATCTTTCGGTTTTGGCAGCGTCTGTATTGGGAATCTGCGCGGTGATTCTCTATATCGTGCTCTCTTTGGAAGATCAGAAAGAACTGGCCGCGGTAGTTGGCGTTCAGGATGATGACGATGATGATTAAGCGGGAGGATGGAATATGTCAGAGAATAAATTAACAAAAAAGGACGTAATGGGAGCGTGGGGACGCTGGCAGGTATATGCAGAGATGGGACATTCTTACGAGAGAATGATGGCGGTCGGCGTGGCAAGTTCATTGGGAAAATGTTTGAGAAAACTGTATGCGGATGACGACGAAAAGTTCAAAAGAAGCCTTCAGAGACATATGACGTTCTTTAATACAGAAGGCAACTGGGGCGGGGCGGTACTGGGAATGGCACTGGCTATGGAGGAGAAAATGGCCGACTGCCCGGAGGAAGAAAAAGACGAGGCAATCAACGGACTGAAGACTTCTCTTATGGGACCTCTGGCGGGCATTGGAGATTCTATTGACTGGGGAACGCTGAAACCGATTATCTGCGGGCTGGGAGTCTCAATGGGGCTGACGGGAAATATTCTGGGAGCGGTATTCTGCATACTTTTCTGTCTGGTGATTCTGTTTATCGGCAACCAGTGCTGGTGGCTGGGATATTCGAAAGGTATCGTAGCGATGGAAACGATATTCGGCGGTCCGCTCTTTAAAAAAGTGGTAAAATCCGCCAGTTTACTGGGAATGTATATGATGGGAGTCCTGTCTGCCTCCTATGTGGCGTTAACGACGGCAGTCAGCATACCGACAGACAGCGAAGCGCTGGTACTTCAGGAAATCCTGGATTCTATCATGCCGGGACTTCTTCCGGTAGGCGCCGTTCTGCTGGTGTATTATATTCTTCGTAACAAGACGCAGAAGTTTGGCCTGGTGGCGGTGGGAACGGTTATATTATGCTTGCTGCTGAGTCTGCTCAAGGTTGTCTGAAAAATCGTGCGCTTTGATAAAAGTTGGAATAGAAAGAGGAGAAACAGTGATGAAAGAGAAAATGAGATTTGCATGTATGATTCATAAAGGCTGCAGTGTAATAAAAGAACGCGAGATTCCTGAACTGAATCCGAACGAAGTTCTTGTAAAAAATATAGCCTGCAACATCTGTACCACAGATTACGGGCAGTGGCTGGGACTGCGCGAACATCAGGGCTATCCGATGGTCGGCGGACATGAGGGCTGCGGCATTGTAGAAAAGGTGGGTGATAAGGTAAAGTACTGTAAGCCGGGAGATTTTGTTGGAATTAACAGCTATAAGGGATGCGGTATCTGTAATTATTGCCGTAAAGGAGAGGTGTCGAAGTGTGAGAATCCGCCAAAGCTGATTACAAAAGACGGATATTTGGGAGAGTTCGGTTTCTCAACGCATGCCATATGGGAAGAACATGCAATCATTAAGATGAATCCAGAGCTGGAGCCCGGGTGCGCGGGATTCTTAGAGCCGCTGGCAACAGTCATTAAAGGACAGAAGAAGCTGCGCCTTGCTTCTTTTGAGACGGTGGCAGTCATCGGAGGCGGAACAATGGGCATGTTAAATGCGTTAGCTGCCAGGGCTGGAGGCGCAAGGGTCATCGTATCAGAGCTGATGGAAAAGAAGCTGAATTTGGCTAAAGAATTGGGATTTGAGGTTATTGATTCCGGAAAAGAAGATTCGGTTACAAGGGTAAGAGAATTAACAGACGGGAATGGGGCTGATTGTGTGATTGTAGCAGTGGGGGCCGAAAGCGCTAACAGACAGTCCTTAGATATGGTCAAGAAGATTGACGGAAGGATTCTGCTGTTCGCGGCCGGCTATCCCGCGCCGCCCCTGGATGTTGATTCTAATCTTCTTCACTACCGCAGACTGGAGCTGATTGGTACATATGGGGCGGATAATGAAGATTTTGAAGACGCGGCAAATCTGCTTGGCCAGGGGATGATTGATGTATCCGGGCTGATTGAACCGGAGCGGTATCCGCTGACCCGGATGCAGGAAGCATTTGAAGCGGCTTCGGCGCCGGGAATGTACCGGGTTTGCGTTGAGTGTCAGAAATAGTTTCTAGAGGGAGATTAAAATATGTTTACGATTGATAATTATACGCCCACAAGAGTCATTTTCGGGGCGGGAAGATTACAGGAGCTTGCCCGGATGGAACTTCCGGGGAAAAAGGCGCTGATCTGTGTGACAGAAGACGGACTGATGGAGAAACTGGGGATTCTGCAGAGAGTGCTGGAATTGTTAAAGCAGAACCATACGGAGGCGGTTGTATTCGATAAAGTTCAGCCGAATCCCACGAAGGACGGAGTGGATGCGGCGGTCGCTCTGGCGAAAAAGGAAGGCTGTGACTTTGTGATGGGAATCGGCGGAGGCAGCAGTATCGATACGGCGAAGGCTGCGGCTGTGATGCTGGTAAACGAGGGCGATTTGTGGGATTATGCGTATACGGGAACCGGAGGAAAGAAGGAAATCAAGGAGGCGGCGCCGGTCGTTACGGTTACGACAACGGCGGGGACCGGAACGGAGACAGATCCGTATTGCGTGATTACAAGGACAGATACCAGTGAGAAGCTGGATTTTGCTGTGGATGCAATTTTTCCGAAGATATCCGTCATCGATCCGGAGCTGATGCTTACGCTTCCGACAACTTTGACTTTATATCAGGGATTTGACGCACTGTTTCATCTGGCAGAGTGTTATATCACGAATAACCACGAGAACCGTCTTGTAGATATTTATTCGGAAGATGGAATCCGGGCGGTAACGAAGTGGCTTCCAGTTGCGGCAGAGGACGGAACGAATCTGGAAGCAAGAGTAAATATGTCCTATGCGGCTAATATCCTTGGTGGATATACGCAATCGCTGATTAACTGTACTTCCCACCATATTACCGGGCAGACCATCGGCGGTTTGTTCCCGAAAATAGCCCATGGCGCCACATTAATTCTGATTGCCAAAGAGTATTATAAGAGAGTGTGCCGGTATTTCCCGGAGCTGTTCGACGAGATGGGCGGGTTTATGGGGTTGGAGCCTGATTCGCAAAAACCGGGATATGGATTTATAGAGGCATTGTCGAAGCTCCTTGCAGAGACTGGCATGGATAAGCTTTCGATGAGTGAATTTGGCATTCGGCGGGAGGACTGCGCAAGGATTGCCGATATGACGGTAAATAATACCGGGATTGCAGATATGGACCGTTATCCGGAACAGCTTACAGCGGCGGATATCCAGGAAATCCTCGAAAAGTCTTATAAGTAAGAAAAGCAGACTGCCTCGAAATTCCTGCGGTCCAATCCAACCGCACAGGTGGAAAGTTTTTAAAACACGCTCTGGATAACCTCTGAATTGTAAACGGATTCAATCCGGCAAAATTGCCGGATTGAATCTGCTTTTTTTATAAGAAAATAATACTTATCGGACTACTAATGTCCGATATGGTATGATAAGATAAATAGAAAAATCTGCTGTTTTCAGTTTGAAAATTCAGAACAGAGATAAGAGGAGAAAAAATGCTTGGAAATACAAAAGGAAAAAGACTGGATAAGTATGTGGAGAATTATGTGATTTTTGATTTGGAGACTACCGGAATCAGCTGCATAACAGATAAAGTGATAGAGATTTCTGCTGTAAAAGTATTAAAAGGCAGAATTGCGGACAAGTTTTCTACACTGGTGAATCCTGAGATGAAAATCCCCTTCCGCGCGTCGCAGGTGAATCATATTACAGATGACATGGTGAAAGACGCGCCTGTTTTTGAACGGGCTCTGGCGGATTTTGATGCATTTGCCGGAGATATGGTTCTGGCGGGGCATAACATACATACGTTTGACATGAAATTTATCCAGCGGGACGCAAAAGCATATTGGGGGAAGGTATTTACCAATGATTATATTGACACATTAGTGTTGGCGAGAAGGCGCCTGCCGCAGCTTTCCAATTATAAGCTTACGGACTTGGCCGGATATTACCGCATTCCGGCGGCGGGAGCGCATCGGGCTCTTGCGGATTGTATGATGAATCAGCAGGTATTCGAGAGGCTGGGAAAAGAGTCTGATTTTCTGTCTGCAGAGATAAAGGGAAAGAAGTGTCCCAGGTGCGGTCAGCTTATGAAAAAGCGGAAAGGCAGATTCGGTGAATTCTGGGGCTGCAGCGGTTATCCGAACTGCAGATATACAGAAAATCTATAACCATATTGGACGTCAGCAGTCCAAAAAGCGCAATTTATAGAGTGTCAAAGACTTTTGACATCGCAAAATACGGGAAAGTCAAAGACATTTGATTGACGGAATCTATGGATTTGATTAGGATAGGGTGCAAAGGAGACGGGATAAGATGGAGTTGGGTAAACAGATTAAGAAATATCGGGGCGAGCTTGGCTTCTCGCAGGAAGTGCTGGCAGAAAAGATCTATGTTTCCAGACAAACGGTATCGAACTGGGAGAATAATAAAAATTATCCGGATATTAATAGTCTGCTTCGCCTAAGCGAAGTTTTTGGGGTCTCCATAGATATTCTAATCAAAGGAGATGTGGAGAAAATGAAAGAAGAAATCAGACAGCAGGACAGGCAGCAGTTTGAAATGGACAGCTATATTTTTTCGGCATTAATGCTGGCTACGCTTTTGACGCCGGTTCCGCTGCTGCATTATCTGGACAATTTAGGAATTGCCCTATGGGTAGCGCTAGTGTGCGTTACGGGCTACTTTGCGTCCAGGGTCGAAAAGATGAAGAAGGCGTTCGATATGCAGACCTACAAGGAAATCGTGGCTTTCATGGGCGGAGAAGGACTGGATGAAATCGCAAAAGCGAAAGAGGAAGGAAAGCGCCCCTATCAGAAAATTCTGATGACAATGGCCGCAGCTTGTATTGCTTTAGCTGTTTCAGTTCTAATGCTGTGGATTTTCAAAGAATAGTTTTTGCGACCCGGAATTTTTAGATAGAAAGAGGATTTGAACCATGACAGAAAAACAATTGACAGAAAATTACACGAAAAAGGAAGAAACGAAACAAAGAAGTTTAAGAATATTCCAGATGATAACACTGATAGCCCTGGCTCTTTTCTGGGTTGGATACTTTTATGCATTATATAGAGGGAACGACAGGAATATGTCCAGTTATTCCATTCTGATACTGGCTTTTACTTTGTTAAATTCTGATGTTCTGCTTGCAGGTAAAAAGACAGAACACAGGACTTTGAATGTTTTAGGGGGATTAAATGCTTTGTTAGTCTTTATTTGCGCGGTAATTACGATTATTCAGGTCATATGGAAGTAAAAAATGGATCTGATGGTCATCAATGCGATTAGTTCTGGCGCCATCGGTATCTCTGCAATTTGAGTATGATAATAGTGAGTTAAATACTTGCCGGTCATGACGGCAAGAATATCATGAACGTGTATGTTTAGCTTCCGCAAGCGACGGCTGAACTGTTACTTGTTCTGGGATTTTTTTCGTGAAATTGGGTTGACAAACCTCTTTTACATGGTATAATTATTTAGGTGTGAGTAGGGGTGATTTTATGTTATTGAACCTATCAGACGTTCTGGGCGAGCAGCATCAGACAATCGAGAAAGAGATTCCGGTGGAGATGGATTCTTTTCTATATGAAGGAACTTCTTATCCGGTCTTGTCGAAGGAGCCGCTTTCACTGAAGATCGAGCATATAAAGGGCAGAGAATTACTGATTACCGGAAAGTGCAGGCTCACAGTGGAGATTCCCTGTGACAGATGTTTAGAACCGGTAGAGACGGATTTGGCGCTTGATTTTAGCAAGAATGTGGATCTGGATGTGTCGGATGGCGAGCAGCCGGAAGAATTTGACGAAACCAATTATATTGACGGGTATGAACTCGACGCGGAGGGACTCCTTCGCAACGAGGTACTAATAGGGTGGCCGACGAAGATTCTGTGCAGGGATGACTGTAAAGGCATCTGCAGCGTATGTGGTCAAAACTTGAACGAGGGAACCTGTAACTGTGAAGATACAGGCCTTGACCCTAGAATGTCAGTTATCCGAGATGTATTTAAGAATTTTAAGGAGGTGTAACCTATGTCAATTTGTCCAAAGAATAAATCTTCTAAGGCAAGAAGAGATAAGAGAAGAGCAAACTGGAAGATGAGCGC